>NZ_JAKLTV010000010.1:0-12519 GCF_022698185.1 Synechococcus sp. PCC 6717
TCTCCAGCGGAACCCGGATCATCCCATCAACCAACTTCAGCGCTTGTTTGGGATAGCTGACTACTGCCAACCCTCCCTTCTTGCGGTAATTTGGCATCTTGGGTTTCTCTGCCAGTTCTCCACCTCGCCACAGTTTCAACAATGCTCGGTAGGACTTAAACGACTCGTAGACCGAAATCAAGGTTTGCTGTGCAGCTTGGGAGTAAAGAGCTTGGAAGTGCTTACTGGTCTTGTATTCGTAACTCAGGCTATGCTTGCCAATCCACTGCCCGGTCTTAAAGTGCAGTTGACGAGCATAGTAGATGCCCTGATTGGTTAGCTTGTTTGCCTCAGAGCAGACAAATTCCATCACCCCCTTAAGTTCGTTATTGGGGTTGAGCAAAACTTGCTGACATCCAAACATGGTGAGTTTATGCAACAATTGTCTACAGCGTAGCACAGATAGCAGGTGAACTATGGACTACCAGAAAAGCCGCAGTGCATCGAATTAAGGGGCGAACTGCACGGTTCCTCAGACAGGAATTCCCTAATCCATTAATGAAACTGCCGTCCATGTGGACATCCAGTTACTTTGTCTCAACGGCTGGCAATGTTAGCAGCGAAACAATTCAGCGCTACATTGAAGCTCAGGGCAAGAGTAATTGACCTTACTAGGGGCTAAAGCCCCCTGAGTTGGCTGTATCCCCTCGCTAAACCGGAGGGGTTTTAGCCCGCCCACATCACTCCTATAAATTGGCGACTAACGCCGCTTTATGGTTTTTCCGCCCCGCACTCAAGTACGGAGCTACCAAGCACCCCCAATGTGTTCTGGAGCAAGTGACTCAACAGTAGGGCGGGAGGGTGATCGTGGGGCCAGGCAAAGGCATGGCGAAAGGCCGCTTCTTGGCAGGCTTGCAGTTCCTTAAAGTTAAGGATGTCGTGGGTGAGTAAGTTTTCGTACTCGAAGGGCAGGCGCACGTTGTGCAAGCCAGCATTATCGGTACAGATAGCGACATCAACCCCCGCTTCAAAACAGCGGCTAAACACTAAACGCAACTGGTCGTAGCGTTCGAGGGTGCCGGTTTGAAAATAGGTGGTGGGACACACCTCAAGGCATTGCCCTGCCGCTGCTACCTCTGGCAGCAACTCAGGATAGCGCAACGGAATTTGAATACCATGACCAATACGTTGTAGGTACGGCAGGAGTTGGGGGTAGCACCCGTTGGCGGTTTCGTAAAGGTGACCCGTGGTCTTTAAGCCGCGATCGCGGGCATAGGCATAGAGTTGGATGAATTCTCCAAGGCGATCGCCATAAACTGAGTCTCCCCCAGCTAAATCAATGCCGCAGACAAACTGAGGGAAATGAGCCGCCAAATCGACAATGGCTCGATTCACAGCGTAGGGTAGCCGCGTGTGCATACAGAGAATTTGGCTGGTGACTATCGGATACTCAGGCACTTGGCAGGCTAAGCCGACGGTTTTCACGACATCCGCCATTTGCTCAATGCGACTGGCCTCGCTGAGGTGGGGATCGGTGCGCAGGTAAGGCGTATAGCGTAGCTCTAGATACGCCAAGTTTTCAAAAATGTAGGCACCGCGAATCAACCGAAAAATAAAGTAGGGTAGTGTTTGGAGGGTTTGCACACTCTCTACTAAGGTGTGTAACTCTAAATACTCGTCAAGGGATTGGCGGGGCTTGGTGTAAAACGTTTCAAATTCGCTATAGTCCGGGAAGCGAGCCGCACGCGACGGATCGTTGCGCTGGAAGTAACGCCAGAGGATACGCGGCACAACCGAGCCACCTAAATGCCGATGCAGTTCTGCGTAAAGTGCCATACCAACTCCTGCTGTTGCTGAATCTGGCCATGAATTGCCCTCATCTCCAACCCTTCTCCCTAGGGAGAGGGGAGCTAAGGGTCTTGTTCCCTCTCCCAAAGGAGAGTGCTAGGGTGAGGGCGGTAAAAGACTCAAACCCGAAAATCATACTTCTGTTCAGGAACACCCCAACTCCTTAATGCTGGCCAAAACGGAACTTAAGGATAGGCTGCCCGATGCTCCAGACATCTAGGCCATCAACAGCACACGAAGAGTGAACTTACCGCGTATCTTCGTCAGTAGCTGCCCAGCCCATCAGATCAGGTGAGTCGCTCAGGTGTGATCGTTAGCTACTGGTACAAACGCCCATGCTCTTAATGTTAACAAATTTTACAAGGTTCTGAAAACCGTACTTCTCCTAAGACTGGTGGGTATAGGTGGCTAAGGGTTCTTTAATCCAGCGGATATACAGATGCTTGAAGGTAGATTTCAGGACGCGGGGGGCACCAAAATCGATGGGCATCATCTGGCTGGGCAGTTTCCAGTCTGGAACCTGTAGTTCTTCTGGTTGCGCCAAGGGAAAGTGTAGCTCCTCGAGGGTGTAGTTTAAGCCGAGAGCCGTCGCTGCGCGCTGGGTGGGGATGCGCTCTGGATCAACATTGAGAATGGCCACCATGGCGCGGTCAAGGGCAAAGACATTCTGGCTGGCCGCTAATATATTCAAGGGGCGGGGGGTGCCACCGCTGGGGCCATTGCCTTCATGGCCGATAATGCCGTCCATAATCGTCAGATCGGGGCTGATGGCGCGAGCCGTTTCCACCAGCATCCGCCCGAAGCGATCACTATCTTTACCGGCTTCCATGTGCCACCATGCTTTCATTTTGCCCGGCACGCAGCCAAAGAGATTTTTCACACCAAGGGTAAGCGTGAGTTGGACGTGGGATTTGACTTTCGGCAAATTAATGACCACGTCGGCGGCCATGGCCTCCTTACTGAGGCGCAGATGCTGAAACTCAGGATTGCTGGTACTGTAGCGATCGCCATGGAATTCAATCACGGGCAAGTTCAGCGCCTCAATAAAGGGGAGATAGCCATTGTTGCGCGCTACCCCCAAGGCAGAGCCAAAGGCAGGGCCATCCCCCAAAAAAGGCTSCCCCCCAACCGCCTGCACCATTTTGGCCACACAGTACACTAGCTCAGGACGGGTGACGCATTCGTGCTTTGGGCGTGCCCCTGTGAGCAAGTTGGGCTTCAGGAGGACGCGATCGCCGGGTTGAACAATGGCGGCCATGCCGCCAAGGGGCGCCAACAGTGCCTCCAAAGACTGGCTCAACACCGCCACATCGTAGGTAGCAGCCCGCAATAAACTAACCGTCGGCATCCGCAACTCCTTTCAAGGTCACTGTTTGCAGTGTGCCACAGGATTCTCTATTGGATTACAGCGGAAAGGTTTCTCCGGCTAAATAGGCCTCAAAATGCTCTTGAAAATAGAGCCATGAGGTCATATCCGCCCCGTCGCGGTAGGTAGTGGGGGCTTCGCAATAGTGGGGCAATCGTTGCAGTTGCTCTTGCAGCAACCGCGGGAGCGCGGCAACCTCAAAGGCTTTTTGGCCACTGGCACTGTAGATCAGGTAACCGGGGCGATCGCCCATTTTCATCCACGGCAACCACGGGCCAATGCGGCTCCAGTAGAGCTGGACATCGCGAATTGTTGAACTCTCCTGCTCCTTCAGATCAGCCGTTGCCACCGTCAGCTTAAATAGCTCGACGGCTTGGTACAGCGGCTGCGGGCTATACTCACCAAACCGGGGGTCGCTGGCAAGGGGATTGGCATAGTAGGGAAACAGATCAAACTGAAACGTAGTTGTGGTTGCCCTCACCTGGGCGGGCACCTCGCGGCGAAACAGCCCCTGTACCGGATCATTAGCCACAGGAATGACGGTTAACACCTCCTGTGTCCAAGGATTGCGCCAGCGATCGCCCACGGTATTTGTCTCTGGGTCAAGGTAAAACGTTAGCTCGCGGGATAAAAAATACCAACCCGATTCTGGATGAGGCACACAGCGGGCAGCACTCATGCCGACAATGTTAAAGAGGTGGCGGCGCGGTTCCTGCGGCACAAAACTATACACTGCCCCTTGCCACACCATAAACGTAGTGTCCCCGGCCAAATCTGCCCGTACCCGCACCCAATCCCGGGCAGTAACCCACTCTTGACGGGATTCTGCTGTGGCTGTCTCCATTGTTACTCACCCCGCACTGGAATATGGGCCGCCTGTAGCTGCACATCTTGGTTGGGGTAACTGGCTAAGCGCAGGGTAACGGTTGTTGTGTCCGCAAGCAAACTTTTAGGAATAGTAATAACACCGGTTGCTAGATCACTGCCCGCGGGAAGCTCGGTGGGTAGCCCCTCCGTCAAGGCACTGAGAAGGTTCCCGTGATCATCTTTCACTTCCAGAAACGTATAAATAAACTGAATCCCTTGGCTACTGTCATTTTTGAGGGTAACGTTCAAAACCAAGTCTTGGCCAATAGACTGGACTGAGCGAACTTCTAAGCGCACCCCCTTATCCTCTGCCACAATCGGCAGGCTACTCTGCTCACTGGCCTGTGGCTCAGGGGCTGCGGACTGAGCAGGGGCGGGCACAATGTCTCGCTCCGTTGAGGTGTTACTCATGTCGGCAATGGTGGCTTGGGTGCGGGCAATAATTTCAGCCTCATCAAGAATGGTGGGGCGCTCTTGACCACTATGGCTGAGGGCATTGCCAAGAATTGGATTGACCACGGGTTGCGAAACCCCCCGCAACGAGTCCCGCCCCACGTAATAGCCGATAAAGGCCGTTACTGTGGTAATGACTCCCGTCAAGGCAATCAGTACCAATGAGGTGAGAAGACCGGGATGAATTGCACGCAGCATCGCCACTATCTCCTAGGATGGATTCATTTTGGAGGAAAACGTGGTTGTTGGGGTAGGGGGTGCGGATAATTCTAGCTGTGACGAGTCTTCGAGGTTCAGGCGCGATCGCACACTCACGAGAAAGGTTTTAATCACTACGGCAATGGGGACCGCAATCACCACCCCTACTAGACCAGACACCCGCGCCCCAGTCAAAATGGCTAAAAAGACCCAAACCGGGTTGAGACCAGTGAAGCTGCCAATGATTCGCGGTGCCACAATATTTTCGAGAAGTTGTTGAAACAGAAAGGAAAACCCGCACACCTTCAGAGCAAGCCAGCCATCTTGCAGGGTCACTAACAAACTGACGGAAATAATGCCCACCGTGCCGCCAAAGGGAACCAGCGCCATCACGCCGATAATCACCCCAAACAATAAACCGTAGGGCACTTTCAGGAACACAAAAATTGTGGTGAGGCCAACCCCCATACACAACGCAAGAATTAACTGGCCAATAAAATAACTCTCAAAGCTCTTGCGAATGGTCTCTGAGGCGGTGGGGCGTAAGGTGTCTGGTAGCCAGCTAATTAAACCGTCCCAAATCTCATCGCCGTGCTGTAGAAGGTAAAAGGTCAAGACCACCGTCAAGATCACGTTGATAATGACATCCACCACACTGCTGACAGTCCCTAAAATCAAGTTCAGGGCTTCACGGGCAACGGCCTGTAGTTGATCTTTGAGCTTTTCCAGCAATTGGTTGGCAAGGGCATCAATATCAATGGTGACGGGTAAGTTCAAGGTATCAATCCACTGGCCAAACTCTAAGAGCCGTCGTTGGCTTGAGCTAAACCAGTCGGGTAAGCGGGCGATGAGTTGCTGCGCCTGATTTAAGACATTGGGTACTAAAACAATGCCAACAATGGCAATGAGCACTAGCGCCAGCAAGAAGACTACGACTGCTGCCGGTCCGCGGGGATTGCCTTGCTCTTCGATCCAACGCACGGGGTAATTCAAGAGAAAGGCAAACAGGGAGGCTATAATTAACACCGCCACCAAGGGGCCAAAAAAGCTGAGAATTGAAGCAAACGCCCAAAAGTTTAGGGTCAAGAGAGGGGCGGCTAATGCAATGATCAGCAGGCGACTCCCAACGGATAGGCGGCTCCACCAGTGGATAGGCGCTGGAGACTGGCTCATAGGGCTACAATTCTAGACATAGTTGACGAAAGTGCTCACCGCGCTCTTCAAAATTCTGATACTGGTCAAAACTGGCACAGGCGGGGGAGAACAGAACTGTTTTGATGGGATATTCAGTAACGAGATCTGCAGCAACTGCCACGGCGCGATCGAGGGTTTCCATAATCTCATAGTTGGTAAAACCAATGGCCTCAAGGCGGTTAGCAAACTGAGGAGCCGCTTCGCCAATGAGTAGCACCCATGCGGCTTTTTGTTGAATGAGGCTGAGCCATTCTTGATCATCGCCCGCTTTGGGTTGGCCCCCGGCAATCAAGACCACTGGGGCGGTGACTGATGTTAGGCCAATCGCTGCTGCGTCGTAGTTGGTGGCCTTGCTGTCGTTAATCCATTGCACGTGTCGCCAAGTACAAATGGGTTCAAGGCGGTGGGGCACGCCTGAGAAGTTGGCAACAGCGTTGGCAATGGTGAGGGCAGGAATGCCAGCAAGATAGGCTGCGGCAACCGCTAAAAGAAAGTTTTGCTGGTTATGCTGACCGGGCATTTTTAAGAGGCTCACAGGTACTAGGGGCTGCTCTTTGACCCATACTTGTCCGGCTTCGATGTAAATCCCTTGCTCAATTCCTTTAGGGAGTGCTGCTGCCCCGTAGATACTGGTCCACCATGCCTGCGGCCAGCGATCGCGGAGGTGGGTGCGCAGGTAGGGGTCATCCCCGTTAAGAATGGGTTGGTGAGCACTATTGATTAGGTGGGCTTTTGCTTCAACGTAGGCATCAAGGGTACCATGGCGCTCGAGGTGATCTGGGGTCAGGGTCGTCCAAAGGGCAAATTTAGGGGCTAGCGGCGGCAATGACTCTAACTGATAGCTACTAATTTCGGCAATGACCCAGTCGAGGTCACTGCCGGTGAGGGCAACTTCACAGATACTATTGCCGATGTTGCCACAGGCGGGTGCGTTGTAGCCTGCGGCTTGAAAAATCGCGGCGGTGAGGGCTGTTGTGGTGGTTTTGCCGTTGGTGCCCGTAATACACACCCACGGTAGATGAGCAAGGGTATTCCAAGCAATTTCCACTTCTCCCCGCACGGGAATACCGGCTTGGCGAGCGGCAACTAAACTAGGACTGTGCCATGGCACGCCGGGGCTAATCACAATTTCGCTAGGGCGCTGCAGACCTACGGTGGTCAGGGTGTCTAGGTCGAAGCGGTAATTCAGACGCACCCGGATTCCTTCGGCTTCGAGTAGCTGTTGCTGTGACTGGAGGGCGGGGGTTTGATGGGCATCGCTCACCTCCACTTGCCAGCCTTGACGCTTGAGTAAGCGAGCCGCAGCGATACCGGAGCGCCCCAAACCAATAACATGAACGGTTGGCATAGTGACTACAGTTGACAAAAACCGAAGTATGGAGACCTGACGTTGAGGATGCTTTGCCGGGGTTGTAGCAACTGTCAGTATGACCGCGAACAGCGAAATGCTAGGCTAAAGAGCGATCGCCAACACAAGGTTTTACGTTTTACACTTTACCATTCTCGTGGCTGAAAGATTTTATGATGCAGTTCTTGAGAACCGTTTGGCTGTGCAGTGTGCTGCTGGGAAGCATTGGTGTGGCGTTACCGGTAGTCACTCCAGCGGCGCTGGCACGGCGGCGGGAAGCCCCTAAAGTGGTGAAGGTGACTGCGGTTACCCTCGAAAGTGAAAACATTGCCGGGGTGTGGTATCACCGCCTGACCGGGCGATTGATCAATGAGACCGATCAGCCCGCTCGCAACATTCAAATCTATTACGAAATCTATGCGCCCAATAGCAATCGAATTGTTGACGCTGGTTCTACAACCCTTAAGTCTCGTGTGGTGAACAGCCAAGCAGAGGCAGAGTTTTTAATTATTCCCAATGCAGCGGGTCGGGTCAAAATTACCTTGGTAGAATGGCTCAGTGGCGATCGCGACTATCGCTCCCATCCCCAAATGCAAGAGTTTCCCTAGGACTCATTTGCGGTTGTTTCCATGAATAGCCATTCATCCAGACCGGCGCTGTTTGCACCCAGCAGGGCGATCGCCTCTTCTAGGCGGCTGCGCTGCACATTGGCCTGACTCATCCGTTTGGCATCGGTGGTCAATAGCAGGTAGGGGCAACTTTCGCTGGACTGGATAAAGGTTTCAACGCCGCACACAAGGGGATGCATCTCAAAAAAATGGTGCAGGGCGATCGCCTGCTCTAGGGTTTCACTTTCTACGAACCCCAAAGCGCGCGTGAGGGCATCCCAGACATCGTTATCGTCATCCCGGAAACTCACCTCAGTAAAATAGCGGATCCCCATGGTGATTGATCCCTAGGGAGAGATTTGGTGGCTTAAGGAGTAGTGATGGGAGCCGCGTTATCCTGGCGGACGGGGCTGGCATCCCAGAACTTGCGATCGGAGCCACTGTTGAAGTAGGCAACATCCGACATCGTCAGCGGTGACTCTGCCTCAATCATCGGCGACCCTTGGCTCAGGTACCCCACGCAATCATTCATGAGGCTGTACACAAAGATGACGCCGCCTGCTGAGACTGCCACTAACCCACTGGCCAGCAGCAGAGAAAAATCCTGTAGGCGATAGGCACCGTGCAGCAGCCGCACAGACCAGAGCACTAATGCTAAAACCAGTAGAAGTAAGATAGCCATATGTAAACTATCTTAACAACTCTCAGGATTTTCCTCATTAATCTTTAGATTCTTCTAAGAAATTTCTTGGCTAGCACAGAGCAGTGGTGCGTTCAAGGGTGCAGGTCAGGTTTGCGCCATAGCAGCCAACATGGGTTATTTCGGGGGTGTAGGCCTCCAACACTCGGCCGGTGCGATCGCACATGGTCATCAAATAGTCACAGTGAGGACACTGGGTATGAGTAACAGAGCCATAGCGCTGTCGCAGTGCTAATTTACCACAGTGAGGGCAGTGAATCGTTTGCATCGTCACCATAATTAAATGATCCTTAAATTCTTTTACTAGGGGTTGAAAGTGTGATAAGCAATGCTGCGTATGGAAATGAATTAGAGCGGACATACGAAGCAAATAACCATTACGCAACATTAAGGAAATTTATGATTAGGAACATATTTAATTATGCGGTGAATTCAAGGCGCTGACAATGATCCCAATGTTAAAAAATATATTTACGTGCTGGGGATCAACGAATTCACCAAATGATTTGGGGCAGCATTAAAAATCTTCTGAGAAAATCGAATGTGTCTTTCGTTCAAAATTCAACTTAGATCTAACGGGGATCACAAACTATGCAACAATTGTCAACACTATGCCTCTGCCCCTAGAACGCTCCCTTAGGTGAGTAGAGAGGCTTAATAGAGGCTCAATAGTGTTAAAAGAGGTTACAAGGCTGAGTGAATTCCCTCTCGTTATTGAGCTGCGGCGTTAGTACACTCCTACTTATGCCGGTTGCTGGGGTTATGGCTGCACCACAGTTGCGGGTGGTTTATCCGCCACCACAGCATACAACCACCGCGCCGCAGATTTTTTTTATTGGTACCGCCCCGCCCGAGATGCCGGTGACGATTAATGGGGTTCCGGTGGGCGATCGCTCCCCCGCCGGACACTTTGCCCCCAGCGTGCCCCTTCAGCCCGGGGTGAACCGGATCACCGTGACGGCAGGCAAGCAAGTTTTGGCATTTACAATTACACGCGCAGTGGCAGCCCCCCCCACGACCCTCAAGCCGCTGGAGCCAACGCTGGATCTGGTGCGCCTCCCCAACGATATTGTTTGCTTCACAGCAACCGCCCCGCCCAATCGTTCCGTAGCGATTCAACTGGGTGGCGATCGCCTCGCCCTAGCGCCCTTGCCAGCAATGATCCAGTTACCCTCGAACTTAGCGGCACTCATTGACCAAGCTGCGGTCACTAGCACCACTGCGCCCCTCTACCGCAACTGCCGCCAACTCAGAGCACCGGGTGACTATGGCACTGTGCAATGGCAGATGGGGGGGAATCCTCCTATCACCTTGGCAGGTGCGCGGATTCAAGTGGCGGATCCGGCTCAGCGACCGGTGGTTGAAGTCACTCGCGAGCTTGGGGGTGTGGCTCGTACCGGAGCTGGCACCGACTATTCCCGCTTAACTCCTCTACCCGTGGGAACCCGTGCCCGGGTGCAGCGGCAAACTGGGGATTGGCTGCAACTCGACTACGGTGGCTGGATTCGCGCCAACGACGTCCGCTTTCTCGCCAGTGCCGTGCCCACAACTGCAACCATTCGCAGTATTACTAGTCGCCAACGATTGGGCTGGACAGAGGTGATCTTCCCGCTCGATGTGCCAGTGCCCATCGCCATTGACCAAGGCGATCGCCACCTGACCCTCACCCTGTACAACACCATTCCCCAAACCGACATTATTCGCCTTGATGCAGATCCCGTCATTCAACGCCTTGACTGGCAGGCCATAGGCTCAGATAAAGTGCAATACCGCTTTAACCTGCACCACCGCCAACAGTGGGGGTACCGCGTTGCCTACGAGGAAACTCGCCTTGTCCTGCAACTGCGTCATCCGCCCCGCATTCAACGGGGGTCTCGACCCTTGGCAGGTCTCACGATCTTGCTCGATCCCGGCCATGGGGGTCCCGATGATCTGGGAGCGCGGGGGCCGGATGGCACCCCAGAAAAAGTGGTAACGCTGGCCGTCGCCCAGAAACTGGCACCGGAACTTGAAGCCCTAGGCGCTACTGTGGTGCTCACCCGTACTGAGGATATGGATCTGGATTTGCCAGATCGGATTCTCGCCATTGAGGCAGCCCAGCCAACCCTTGCCCTGAGCTTGCACTACAATGCTCTGCCGGATGCTGGCGATGCCCGCAACACCCAAGGGATGGGTGCCTTTTGGTACCATCCCCAAAGCCATGACTTAGCCGTATTCCTCGCAGAGTACCTCAGCCGCAATTTAGGACGGCAGCAGTACGGGGTCTTTTGGAACAACTTAGCCCTCACCCGCCCAACCGTTGCCCCCGCTGTTCTGTTGGAGTTGGGTTTTATGATCCATCCTGAAGAATTTGAGTGGATTGTGAACCCCCAAGCGCAGCAGCAGCTTGCCCGTACCTTGGCGCAGGGAGTTCGCCAATGGCTGGTGCAGGCGATCGCCGATTAAGCCAGTTAGTCTGTTTCTAGCAAATGATGAAGTGCCGCCGCCATTTCCGCTGTGGTGGTGGTAGCCGTTCCAAACCGACGCACAACAATACTAGCAGCCAAGTTACCCAGAACTGCCGCTTCCCAGAGGCTTGCCCCCGCAACCAGCGCTAAGGTCAAGGCCGCCACGACGGTATCCCCTGCCCCCGTGACATCAAACACATCGGTGCGGTTAAATGCCGGTAAATGACTGGGCGGTTCGCCATGGCTAAATAGGCTCATCCCAGCATCCCCTCGGGTAATGAGGATGTGCTTGGCCGCAGTCAGCTCCAGTAAGTCTTGGCCAGCCCTCAGCACATCATCGGGACTGCGAATGGCATACCCCACCGCCGCTTCGGCTTCCGGGAGGTTGGGCGTAAACAAAAAGGCGCCGTGGTATCGAGGTAGATCCCGCTGCGTATCCACAATTGTGCAGTGGTGCTGTAGGGCAGCTTGGATCACCGGTGGCGTGAAGACACCATCACCATAGTCGGAGCAGACGATCGCATCAGCACTGGCAGCATGGTGGCGAATAAAGGCTGCTAATTCCTCTTGCAGGCGTGGATGGGGTAGCTCATCAGACTTGCGATCGACCCGCACAATCTGCTGAGTGACCGACTGGCGCGCATGACCTGAGATGCGAGTTTTGGTCACTGTGGGTCGAGCCGCATCCCTGAGAATACCCTCGGTGGCAATCCCCGCTGCCTGAAAAATATTGCAAAGGGCTTGTCCTTGGCTATCGTCGCCAACGACTCCCACCGCCTGTACCGTTGCCCCCAACTTAGCCAAGTTATAGATGGCATTGGCACCCCCCCCCGGAACTTGGCGGGTGGTTTCATGGCGCAAAATTAAGACCGGTGCTTCCCGCGAGAGCCGCTCCACTTGGCCGGTGAGGAATTCATCGAGGGTGAGATCCCCCACCACCAGTAGTTGTGCCCGTGTAAATTGATCCAGCAAGTGCAAGAAACGCGGTTGTGCCGCTAGTAATTGCTCCCGGAGTGCTGTTTCTAACATGATGATTTGTCTTCTAAGCGCTGGGGTCTTTCTTAAACTACTTGCCCGTCTGGAACGTTGCCAAAGCATAGTTGTGCTGGCTTCGTGTTACCTGCCCAGAACCGTCAAACGCCCATGATGAAGTTCCTCTGGGATAGACCAAAGCAACACCTCCACCAACTTCGACAACCTTGTTCTCAGTAAGTTGCACCAAATTGTAAACTTCCCCTGACTGAAGTCAGGGGCTTTCAGTAGCCCTGAGCCTGTTATGTTCTGCAAGAGAACAAGACAGACCCGAGCCTCTAGGCTGGTTTACGACAGCCCCCAAAAGCGCAATTACACTAGCACCATTGAAATCTGCGTCTCCTGTCCAGCCACAATGCCCGCACTTAAACTGCTTCCCAGTGCGATAGGACTGCTTTGGGTCGGGGTAAATATGCAGGCATCTGTGGCAAGTTTGACTACTGTAGCGAGGATTAACTAGCACTATTCCCACACCTGAG
>NZ_JAKLTV010000011.1:0-19315 GCF_022698185.1 Synechococcus sp. PCC 6717
TTGGCAGGCGTGCTGGCCTGTGAACACTGGGTAGWCTTGACTTCTCCCCTCCTTGAAAGAGAGGGGATTCCCAAAGGATGCTACGCAACGGGCTGAAGCCACATTGCTTCGCTTTTCCCTTGAGCTGTCACCCACAACTTAATGCGGGTGGGGGCAGTCAAAGACCCCCTACTCACCTCAAGCATTCCTGCTATTGGGACTACGTTTATGTTTCGGTTCGTGGTTTCGCGCTTTTCAACACTAGCCAATTCGATACGCTCAACATCCTGCCATTGCTTGCAGTGGTTTAGGCTTGCCGCCAAAGCGGTAGTGACTTACTTGCCGGGATCTCTCCGTACTAGGATGTTTCTTCGCGTAGTTGATACGCCTACTTTCCACGTCTCTAGTTTAACACATAGAGAGGACTAAAGCCCCCTGAGTTGGCTGTATCCCCTCGCTAAAGCGGAGGGGTTTTAGCCCGCCCACATCACTCCTATAAGCTTCTACTTCAGCGCTATTTTGCAGGCGAAACGGCGCCGGATCCCGCTGGGGGTGATAAACAATATCAAAAAGAAACTGAATCTTTTCATCAGATCCATCAATGGGAATTAAATCTCGCTGAGCCACACTGGCGGTTGGGGTGCTGACGGTGGCGATCGCCACGACCATAGCGGTGACCCAACGGCAGCACTGTTGTGTGATGGCAACCTTTGCAATGGCCATATGCCTTGAAAAAACCTTTCCCCTAACCTAGCAGTTTTGCTTCGGATTGAGGCAGCCTGGCAACATTGCCCTGCGATCCCCCCTAAAGGCTATGATGGAGTGAGAGAGGCAAACTATTAAAAATGATCTAACAACGATTAACAAGTTTTCTGATAATAATAGCTGACCTCATGACTGATGAATCCGCCATTTTACCCGCTGTTGATGACTGCTCCCAAAATTCACTGAAGGAGTGGGGATCATCGCTAGCTCAATGTCGGATTCCAGTGTTTTCTATTCAGGTATTAATCATCGAAAACATCCCCCCATCGGGTGAAATTTTACAGCCTTATCTACAGACTATTGAATGTGTGTCCTATCGCGTTCAATCCTGCCTATTTGGTCAGTTAACGCCTGGTCTTGTAGCCCAAGCCCGTCCTGATGTATTGGTGCTGATGTGCCATGACGAGCAGGGAACCACTCAAGTAGAAACACTGCATCAGCGGTTTCCGCAGGTGCCTTTAGTGGTCATTGGCAAAAGCGACTGCCCTGATGTGGCCACCCAAGCCCTTCACAGTGGCGCCCAAGACTATCTGAGTGTGGCGGAGTTAACACCGCACTTAGTGGCGCGGAGTTTGCGTAATGCCATTCATCGCCACCATGTTGAGCAGCGGTTGGTACGCCAAGCGCAGTACGATCGCCTCTTGGTGCAGCTAACGCAGCACATTCACCAGTCCCTTGATCTGTCCGCCATCCTTGAAAGTACGGTGCAAGATGTGCGGCAGCTTTTAGGGTGCGATCGCGTTTTAGTGTATCGCTTTTTGCCCGATTGGCGCGGCATCATGGATGTGGAAGCGGTGGTGCCGCCGTGGCAGCCTGCTCTTGGGGATATTGTCGGGGATAGTTGCTTCACAGAACGCTACATTGAGGCTTACCGGCGGGGACGGGTTCACATCGTTAACAATGTTGAAACCATGGCGCTCGAGACTTGCTACCGCGAATTGTTGCAGCACTATCAAGTCAGAGCCAACTTAGTTGTGCCCATCACCGTTGATGGTCGTCTCTGGGGCTTGCTGATTTGTCATCAGTGCGCGCAGCCACGGGAGTGGCACGATAGTGAAGTAGAGTTGCTCAAGCAAATTTCCACCCAATTGGCGATCGCCATCCTGCAAGCGGAACTGTACCAAAAAGCCCAGACAGAGCTACAGGAACGAAAAGTGGTGGAAGCTCAACTGCTTTACCAGGCCCGCCACGACCCCCTCACCCATCTACCCAACCGTTGGCTCTTCGAGGAGCATCTGCACACCACGCTGCAGCGAGCGGCGCGCCAGCCAAACTATCAGTACGCGGTGTTGTGTCTTGACTTAGACCACTTTAAGACAGTGAACGATAGCTTAGGGCACTCGGTGGGGGACCTATACCTGCAGGAAGTGGCACAACGGCTGAGCCGCCACCTTAGCCCCCAAGATATTGTGGCGCGGCTGGGGGGGGATGAATTTGGCGTGTTGCTCAATGATCTACGGGATGTCGATCATGCTTACACCATTAGCAGTCAATTGCGCGATCGCCTTGCCTCAACCTTTGCCATTAGCCACTATACCCTTCACGGTTCCGTCAGTATTGGTTTGGTGATGGGGGATCGCAGCTACAGCCATCCTGAAGAGTTACTGCGAGATGCCGATACCGCTATGTACCATGCCAAGGCCAAAGGCAGGAATCGCATTGCCATTTTTGACCAGCCAATGCTGCAAAAAGTGCGCCATCGCCTGCGGCTAGAGGTGGAACTGCGCCAAGCGGTTGAACACGGTGACTTTGAATTGTACTATCAACCCATTGTCAACCTGCGCACTCAGGCACTGGTGGGGTTTGAAACCCTGATTCGCTGGCAAAAAGACGGCCAGATGTTGCCACCGGATGAATTTATCCCAGTGGCAGAAGAAACGGGGCTAATTTTTGAGATTTCCCGCTGGGTTTTGCATGCGGCCTGTAGGCAACTGCGAGACTGGCAACAGCGCTATCCCAAAATGATGGCGGCTGGTTTAACCCTGAGCGTTAACCTATCGGGGAGCCACTTTTCGCTGCCAACCCTGGTCGCGGACATTGAGCAGGCGCTACATAGCTATCACCTCTGGGGACAATTTCTCAAGCTGGAAATTACTGAAAGTGCGCTCATGAAGCATCTGGAGTCAGCACGGGAACTGCTGCTGTGTATAAAGTCTATGGGGATTCGCGTTGCCATTGATGACTTTGGCACGGGGTATTCCTCCCTCAGCTATTTACGCAGTTTGCCCCTCGACTGCATTAAAATTGACCGCTCCTTTATCGCCACCATGGACTCCAGCCGTGAGGATCTTGAGGTCGTGCACACTATCTTGCTGTTGGCGCAAAACCTGCGGCTCGACTGCGTTGCCGAAGGGGTGGAAACCACCAATCAATTACAACAGCTGCGATCGCTGCGCTGTCCCCACGGTCAAGGGTATCTTTTTTCGCCACCGCTGAGTGCCGACCAAGCAGAACTGTATCTACAAAAACATTTGGTTACCTAGCACTGGAGTTGCCCCATGCTCTGGGATTGGTTACTAGACCCCCTGCAACACGCTTTTATGGTCAAAGCCCTTGGCGTAAGTGCCTTAGTCGGTTGTGTCTGTGCGGTGCTCTCCTGCTTTATGACCCTCAAGGGTTGGGCGTTAATGGGGGATGCGGTGTCCCATGCGGTGTTGCCCGGGGTGGTGTTGGCCTATTGGTTGCATCTTCCTTTGGCGATCGGTGCGTTTGTGTTTGGTCTGGCCGCAGTGACTCTCATTGGCTTTGTGCAGCAGCAAACGCGCATTAAAGAAGATACCGTGATTGGCTTAGTGTTTACGGGGTTCTTTGCCTTGGGGTTGGTGTTGCTCTCTAAAACGACTAGCAGTCTTGATCTAATGCATATTTTGTTTGGGAATGTTCTTGGCATGAGCGATCGCGACCTTTGGCAGACGATCGTGATTAGTGCCCTTACCCTCATCACTATTGCCCTATGGCACCGGGATCTCATTTTGTTTTGTTTTGACCCCACCCACGCCCGCACCATTGGTCTGAACACGACGTTGCTCTACTATGTGTTGCTGGCGCTCGTGTCCTTAACTGCCGTGGCTGCCCTGCAAACCGTGGGGATTATTCTGGTGGTGGCCATGCTGATTACGCCGGGGGCAACGGCCTACCTGCTCAGCGATCGCTTTGAATGGATGGTCGCCATTGCTATTGCCGTGGGGGGGCTAGGCAGTGTCCTTGGCACATACCTTAGTTATTACCTCGATGCGTCAACGGGGGGGTGTATTGTGGTGCTGCAAACGGTGATTTTTATTGTGGCGATGCTGTTTGCCCCCAAGCACGGCCTCCTTGCCAAAGTGCGAGCAGGGTGAATCCCCCTCCCCTGCATTGTTTTTCCAAGCCAGCTGCGGTTCACTGGGGAAGTGTTGAACGTGTTCACCATTAGCCGCTAGCCATGATGTTCTGGCATCAGTGGCTTGCCGTCTTTGTGCTAGGAAATGTATGCTGCAACGTTATTTGGCGAGTGCTGTGGTCATAGCGGTTTTATCCGCCTGTGGCCCAGCCTCACAAAACGGCACCCTGATGATTTACGCCAATGGCGAAGAGCGCCTAACTCAGGGGTGGACGACCAAAGATGGTTGGGAATTGAGCATAGATCATGCCTATCTCACCCTTGGTGCCATTACCGCTTACCAAACCAATCCACCCTTTGATCCCGAATCTGGAGAATTACCGCAGGCGATCGCCACCGTTGCGTTTCCCGATGCGATGACGGTGGATTTGGTGGCCGATCAGCCCCCCCTTGTTGGCAGTGCACCTGCACCGGTTGGTCACTTCAATGCAATTGCTTGGCAGACCTTGGATCCCACGTTGCAATTGGTGGGCACTGCTCGCCGCGGCAGTGTCACCCTCCCTTTTGAGATTACCCTGAATCAGCCGTTGCAGTACGTTTGCGGCGACTATATTGGCGATGAGCGCAAAGGAATTGTGGCAGCCGACCAAACAGCGGCGCTGGAAATTACACTGCATTTCGACCATTTGTTTGGGGATGGCGCAGAACCTCCAACCGCAGAGATTAACCAAGCGGCGGTTGGCTTTKATCCGTTGGCGGCGCTCAGTACTGGTAACCGTCTCAGTGTGGATCAGGCCACCCTCCAAGAGCGGCTATCGCCAGCCGACTATAACCGTTTATTACAGGCGCTGAAAAGCCTGGGTCACGTTGGGGAAGGTCATTGTCGCGAGGTCTCTTCATGAAGGTGCTACTGTCTCTTTTACCCCTGAGTTCTGCCCTTTTGATCGCACCGCAGGCGATCGCCCACGGGGTTGCCCTCAACTATCAAGCACAGCAGGTGGTGAAAATTACGGCGCACTACGATAGTGGCCAACCCATGGCCAATGCCACAGTGAAGGTGTTTGCCCCCAATCAGCCGCAGCAGGCCGTCATCCAAGGCGCCACCAATGCCGCAGGGGAGTTTCAATTTACACCGGATCAGGCCGGTTCTTGGCAGGTACAGGTACGGCAGGCAGGGCATGGTGGTAACCTTACGGTTCCCGTAAGACTCGATGCCACCCCAGTGAGCACAGCGGTACAGGTTACAGCCGCTGCCAGTCCTGTGTCCCTCAGTCAGTACACCCCCCTACAGGTCAGTATTATGGTGCTGGCAGTTCTTTGGGGGGCGATCGGCACCGCCTGCTTTGCGTGGTCACGCCGTCGTGTACAGGTCGAGTAATGCACATTCCCGATGGTTTAATGCCGCCATTGTTGTGCGGGGTTGGCTATGCAGGCACCGGCGGGCTGCTGTGGTGGTCGTCCCGACAATTGCAACGCCAGCAACCGGATCCGCTGGCAACGGTACCCCGTTTAGCGCTATTAACCGCAGGATTTTTTGCCGCTTCAGCGGTGTATATTCCCCTGCCCTTTGCCAGTGTTCACTTACTGCTGTTGGGGAGCCTTGGTGCCCTGTTGGGCTATGGTGCCATGATGGCGGTGGTGGTGGGCTTGTTTTTGCAGGCAGTCATGTTTGGCCATGGGGGCTTAACCACCTTAGGGCTAAATGCGCTGATTATGGGTGTGCCCGCGCTGCTGGCGGCTGGCCTATTTCACGGCCTTTGGCACCGCTGTCGGGGCTGGGGGCGATCGCTCCTTGGCTTTAGCCTTGGTTGTGGCAGTGTGCTATTGGCCGTTAGCTTCTTCAGTGGCATTGTCATTCTCGGCTTGCCACCCACCATGGATCGCCAACGGGAAATTACGGCCATTTGGGTCATTATCGCAAGCCATGTCCCCCTTGCCCTCCTCGAAGGCGTGTTTACTGCTGCGCTGTTAAATTTTTTAGAGCGGGTCAAGCCCCAAATACTGAACAATTGGTCATCCTAGTCCAACTCGTCAAGGTAGTCTTGGATCTGCCGTCGTCGTTGTGGCTGTCGCAGCTTTTGCAGGGCGCGGTGCTCAATCTGGCGAATCCGTTCACGGCTAAGGCCGAGCAGGGTAGCAATTTCCGACATCTCCAGTGGCGGAACGTCTCCTAGGCCATAGCGTAGCTCGATCACCTGTTGTTCGCGGGGGGACAGATCACCGAGCATCTGCTGCAGTGTCATGCGCAAGGAGTCCCGCATGAGCACGTCGTTGGGGGTAGGGGTGGTGGCCTCAATCAGCTCCTGCAACTCGGTCTCTTGCTCTGGCCCCACCCGCTGTTCAAGGGCAATGGCACGGGGAATTGCTAGTAACACCTCCCGCACTTGGGTTGCGTCTAGATTCAGTTCTGCGGCAATTTCAGCCACACTGGGCATAGCTCCCTGCTGTATGGCTAACCGGCGCTGCGCCTGCTTGATTTTATTGAGTTTTTCAACCATGTGAATGGGCAGACGGATTGTGCGACTTTGGTTGGCAACCGCACGAGTGACACTCTGGCGAATCCACCAGTAGGCGTAGGTGCTAAAGCGAAAGCCTTTGGCAGGGTCAAATTTTTCAACGGCACGCTCCAAACCTAGGGTGCCTTCTTGGATCAGATCAAGGAACTCAACGCCACGATGTTGATATTTTTTGGCAATGTTGACCACTAAGCGGAGGTTGGCTTGCAGCAGTTGGGCTTTGGCGTGGGTGCCATGGCACTCGATCTGTTCTAGTTCGGCAACGGAGATCTGTGCAGCCTTCGCCCAGGCTTGGCGACCGCGCTGAATTACCACTTGCAGTTCCTCAACGCTCAGCTTGAGGGCGGCAGCCCACTGCTGACGATTGGGCATGTGCCCCAATTGACGATGTTGGCGATCGCGCTCGGCCAGAGCAGCGGTATAAGCTTGAAGGTCTGGATCTGAGGACTGCTTGCAGACCTCTAAAAGACTCTGGTATTGCTGCACCTGCTGTGCCAGCGTTACCTCTTGGGCGGGGCTGAGAAGCGGGACGCGGCCAATTTCTCGTAAATACTGACCCACCAGATCGGTGGTTAAGGGGCGTCGGGGGGCGGGTTCAATTGGGGTAACCACCATAGGGCAACTCAGAAGTCCTCAGAAATGACACGGTCGAGTCTTGGGTCAACCTTATTCTCGATAATGGGTATTGTCGGCAATTGACACTCCTGTGGCAGTGATGTGTCTTGAAGGTGGGTTGTGATACGGATCAGTCCCGTGGGGGAGGGGGTTGGGATGGGCATCGAGATTGAACGCAAGTTTTTGGTGACGGCTGAGTTGTGGCGATCGCTGGCCGTCAATGTCACCCACATTGCCCAAGGGTATCTTTCAACTACCCCAGAGCGTACTGTGCGGGTGCGCCGTGCAGGGACTCAGGCGTGGTTAACAATTAAGGGCAAAGCCAGTGGCGCCCAACGGCGGGAGTACGAGTATCCGATTCCCGTGGATGAGGCTATGGAGCTACTGACAGCACTCTGTATCCAACCCATCATTGAGAAAAACCGCTACCGCGTTCCGTGGGGAGACCTCTGCTGGGAGATTGATGAATTCAAGGGTGAATCGGCAGGGCTGATCCTCGCCGAGATTGAACTGCCCCGTGCTGACTATCCCTTAAGCGTACCGCCGTGGATTGGTGCTGAGGTCACCGACGATCACCGCTATAGCAACGCTTACTTAGCAGAGCATCCCTACCGTTGCTGGGGTTCCCAGTGCCAACAGTAGCGCTTGCGCCTTATTAAGCGATTCCTGCCACTCCCGCTCGGGATCGCTGTCGGCGACAATTCCCGCCCCCACCTGTCCCCAAGTGGTTTGGCGATCGCCAGCAACCAGCAGGGTTCGAATCAGGATATTGAGATCCAAGTGCCCCCGCTGATCCCAGTAGCCACAGGAGCCGTAAAACAAATTCCGTGGGACGGGTTCAAGCTCCGCCAAAATTTCCATACAGCGCACTTTTGGGCAGCCGGTAATGGTGCCACCAGGAAATAGGGCGCGAATAACCTCTACCGGGGTGGTGCCGGGCTTGACCGTGCCCCGCACATTACTCACGAGGTGGATAACGTGGCTGTAGTATTCCAGCGTCAGGAGTTCATCAACCACAACACTTCCCCAGCGGCAGATGCGCCCCAGATCGTTGCGCTCTAGATCCACCAGCATAATGTGCTCTGCCTGTTCTTTCGTGTTGCTGAGCAGATCAGCTGCTTGGGCGCGATCGTCAGTGGCAGTGTGCCCTCGGGGGCGGGTGCCCGCAATGGGGCGGGTTTGCACCCTCTCGCCCTGAAAGTGCACCAACCGCTCCGGCGAACAACTCACGATATATCCCCAAGGGGTCTGCCAATAGCTGGCAAAGGGCGAGGGATTAATCTGTTGTAGGCGTAGGTATTGCTGCCATGGTTCCACCCAACCGTGATGACTAAACCGAGCCGAGAGGTTAGCCTGAAAAATATCGCCAGCGCGAATATGATTTAGGATCTTACCCACCGCCGCCTGATAGGTTTGGGGTTGCCAGCCAGCAGCCAATTCCACAGATCCTGCTCTATTGGAAATCGGAACTTCGGGGGGCGGCGGTAATGCCTCTAGCTGTTTTTGCAGGGCAGCAAGGTCGGCAGCAGCAGAAGCCGCCAAATAGAGGCGATCGCTCTGGTGATCTAACACCGCAAAGCTCTGGGGTTCGTACCAAAAGGCTAGGGGAAACGGCAGTGGATCTGGACGCAGGGGCGGCAGCACCTCAATTTCCCATGCCAATTCATAGCCGAGCCAACCGAGCCACCCCCCCGTAAAGGGTAGATGGGCAACCTCAGGGGGCACGGTGGCCACTTGGGGAAACTGCCCCAAGGTGGGGAGCACCTGACCCAAGGAGCGTACCCACTGGCGGCGCGGCCTACCGGCACAAATGGAATAGCGAGCTTGGGGGGTGAGATGGCTGGCAGGGCTTTCGAGGAGTACCGCCACCGGCTCGGCTAAAAATAACTGGCTAAACACGGCTCGGCCGCTGCGTCCCCCCAAGGGTAGGCACGCCCAGACCCATGGCGCACAGGGTGAGATCATGGGAATAGCGCCCCCCAAGCTGGGAGTTGTATCCGCAGGAGCCAGAACAGCCCCATGGCTGCTAAGGCCAGCCAATCTCGCCGTTGCAAGCGCAAGTGGTGCCATGGGTTATCGTAGGTTCCAGCCTCTTGGAACCCCCGCACCTGCATAGCACAGGCCACCTGTTCCGCCCGCAGGAGTAGGTTCTCTAACAGCCGTACTGCCAGGGTCAGCCACAGCTTAATACTGCCTTTGATCCCCACTAATCGCCAGTTGATGGCACGAGTGCGCACCGAACGGCTGAGGTTTTGCACCTCTTCAAGCACTAAGGGAATGAAGCGCAGTGAGAGGGTTAGGGTCAGGGCAAGTTCGGCAACAGGTAACTTAAAGCGTTTCAGGGGTTGCATCAGGCATTCGAGGCCAGCAGTTACCTCCTCAGGTGCGGTGGTGAGCAAAAATAGATGGGTGCTGTAGAGCAAGGTAAATAGAAGGGTACTCAAGCGTAAGCCCAGATCAAAGGAGCGCTGGGAGATTTGCAGATGAATGGGCCACTGCCCCATCTGAGCGTGCCACTGCCAGAGAATGTAGTGATAGCTGGTGATTGGTGCTGTTGCCTCAAGGGGGCGGCGGGGTTGGTAGCTGACCGCCATGCCATCGGGCATTAGGGCAGTAATCAGAAAAATAAGACCCCCCAGCAGTAATAGCCACAGTAGTTGTCGTTGCCACACCCGGCGGGGAATGCCACCCACAAAGGTCAAGCCAATTAAGCAGAGGACTAACACTAATCGCCACGAGGTATCCGCCAGCACCGGTGCCAGCAAAAAGGTCATTAACCAGCCCAGTTTGACCCGTGGATCCAAGCGGTGCAACCAAGTGATGGGGTGTTCTAGGTAAAGTCCCAGAGGGAGCGATCGCAACAGATCCATGAATAACCGCTAGCTCTGCTCTAGTTGCCGCCGCAGGGCTTCTAGTTCTGGATCATAAGCGGGAGCGCTGGCACTGGGGAGTTGCTGCGGACTGGCCAACTCTGCTTTGAGGCGGGCGAGATCCTCATTAACACTGCTGGACTCAAGGGCAGCAAATTTCGCTTCAAGGGTATCGGTGTTTAGCTCCGCTACAGCTTGGGAGCGGGCTTCCATTTCCATCACCTTCTCTTCCATGCGCTCAAAGGCGGCCATGGGAGCATTGGTGTTGACCTTGCTAAAGGTTTGCTGAATCTGCTCCGAGGCCTTGGCTGCCCGCGCCCGTGCCACCAGCATTTCCTTGCGGGTCTTGGCCTCAGCAATTTTGCTCTCAAGCTGTTGCATTTGTTTTTTGAGGACATCGACTTGGCTAATCGACTGCTCGAGTTGCGCCTTTAGCGCCATCGCTGCATTGGTCGCTGCTTTTTTGCGATTCAGGGCTTCTAAGGCCAGTGGTTCATCGCCGTGTTGTAGGGCAATTTTGGCGCGCCGCTCCCACTCCGTTGCCTGCTGTTGATGTTGGTTAAACTGCTGCTCGAGCCGTTTTTGGGAGGCGATCGCCTGAGCCACCGCTTGTCGCAGGGAGACAAGGTTGTCCTGCATTTCAATCATGCTTTGCTCAAGCATCTTTTCGGGATCCTCAGCCGCCCCAACAATAGCGTTCATCCAGCTTCGGATCACCCGACTGATGCGATCAAAAAGTCCCACGGTGCTATCTCCCATACGCCCATTTTTCTAACCCATTTTAGCCTCTTCGGCAGGATGCCCTACGGCATTGAGGGGCAACGGTGACATCCACCAACGTGGGGGTCTGCTAGGATCCATGCAGAACACCCCTCAGCCTATGCATTATGGCACTCCTAGGACAGTCGGTCGATGAATTAACGGCATGGGTCAGCGCCCAAGGGCAGCCCAGCTATCGTGGCCAACAACTCTATCAATGGCTGTATCAAAAGGGGGTGCGATCGCTCGCAGAGATTACGGTGTTTCCCAAACGCTGGCGGGAGCACCTTGAAGGGGTTGAGGTGGGTCGCTCTCAGATTCGTCATCACCATTGGTCGAGCGACGGCACCTTGAAACTGCTCCTTGGTTTAGCCGATGGCGAAACCATTGAAACCGTTGGTATTCCCACCGGCGATCGCCTCACTGTGTGTGTATCTTCTCAAGTGGGGTGTCCCATGGCCTGCGATTTCTGCGCAACGGGGAAAGGGGGGTATCGACGCAACTTGGCACCCCACGAAATTCTAGATCAGGTGCTCACGATTCAAAGCGAAATGCAACGGCGGGTGAGCCATGTGGTGTTTATGGGGATGGGGGAACCCCTTTTGAACCTAGAGGCCGTGCTCAAAGCCATCACCTGCCTCAATCGCGATATTGGTATTGGGCAGCGGCACATCACCCTGTCCACCGTTGGCATTCCCCAGCAACTTCAGCGCCTAGCCAGCTATGAACTGCAAATTACCTTAGCCGTCAGCCTCCATGCTCCGAACCAAGAGTTGCGACAACAGTTGATTCCCAGTGCGCGGCATTATCCCCTAGCCCAACTCATGGCAGATTGCCGTACCTATGTTCAGCAAACTGGCCGTCGCATCACCTTTGAATATACGGTGCTCTCAGGGGTCAACGATCGCCCCCACCATGCCCGTGAATTGGCTGCACTCCTACGCGGATTTCAGAGCCATGTCAACTTAATTCCCTACAACCCAATCACCGAAGCCCATTATCAGCGTCCTAGCGGCAGGCATCTGCAAGACTTTTTAATGCAGCTACAGGACTTAGGCGTGGCAGCCAGCATCCGGCGATCGCGGGGACTGGATCGGGAAGCGGCCTGTGGTCAGTTGCGTCAAGCCCAACTGGTGGCACACCCCTAAAATGTTCTGCCATTTACCGAATGTGAGATGTCGTCAACTAGGGGTAAAGCCGTACCATCTGCCAGCCGCCTTCCGTGCGCCGATAGCAGAGGCGATCGTGGAGGCGGTTCGGGCGACCTTGCCAAAATTCAATCAGGGTGGGTAGTACCCGGTACCCCCCCCAATGCTCTGGGCGGGGAACGTCCTCCCCATAGCGTGCCTCAATTTGCGCTAATTTTGCCTCTAACTCTGCGTAAGACTCTAAGACCTCACTCTGCTGTGAGGCCCACGCTCCCCAACGGCTCCCTAGGGGGCGCGTCGCAAAATAGTGATCCGACTCCGCCGCGCTAATGCGCTCCACCGTTCCCTCAATACGTACTTGGCGCTCTAGTTCTGCCCACCAAAAGACTAAGGCGGCCTTTGGAGTGTGCGCTAGCTCTTGGCCTTTGCGGCTGCGGTAGTTGGTGAAAAAGACAAACCCCCGTTCATCGAGTTCTTTAAGCAGCACTAAGCGAGCCGCAGGCATCCCATCTAAGCCAATGGTGGCCAAGGTCATGGCATTCGGTTCAGGCAGCTCAGCATTAACGGCGTCTGTAAACCACACTTGAAATTGATGGAGGGGGTTCGCCGCCACTTCGGTTTCGAGGAGGCGTTGGCGACGATAGTCGCGGCGTAGATCAGCAATGCGGGTCATGATTCCTTTTCGGGTTCAACAGGTGCAGTGTTTTCACTAATCCTAGAGGATTCTGCGGGGGGATGTCGCCACAGCGCACGGAAAAAGTAGCTGAGAACCAAGAAAATAAGGCCAAACCCCATAAACAGCAGTACCCGCCAAGCAGGGGCAAGGTTGATGAGGTCGATAATAAAGAGGCGGATAATTGTAATAACGAGGGTAATAAGGGCAACAATCCGCACCCCTGAGACATCCCGCCGTAGCCCATAGACGAGCAACCCCACCCCAAACAGTCCCCACAGCAGGGTGGCAGCTCCTGTGCCGAAGCTTGCCAATTCGTGTTGAATCCAGCCCAAGGTTAGGGCGTAGCCAAACACCCAATAGACGGGGCGGGTTGTGGCGGCCAAAAAGCGAGTACTCCCTAGCCCTGCGGCCATCACAATTAGGTCGGTGATGAATTCGCGATTGAGTAGTGGTGGGGTGCCTGCCGCCAGAATTAAAAAGCGAGCGGCCATCACTACGGTGAGGATCCCCCACCAGACATGGGCAATGGTTTGCAACGCGGCGGAGCGGTAGTACTGGGCAAGGTAGTGCAAAATTAACCCTTCAATGGCAAGGGGTGCCAAAATTAAGGGGTTGCTGTGGTAGCGATAGATAATGCCTGCCAAGATGAGCAACAATCCTGTTAGGCTATAAACCCAGCGCCAAGAGGGGGGAATCCGCCGCCATAGCAGACTCGTGACTAAGTACAGGGCACCAAAGGCAATAAAGATAGCCCCAACGGTCGTGGCAGACCAGTTCCAAACAACCGCCGACAAACTGAGAGTAATGAGTGGATTAAAGAGTGCTAAGGCTTGACCATGGGGAAGGGATGCACGGTCACGATCGCCCCACTGGTACCACGGTGGCAAGACGGTAAAGCCCAACCACGTCAGCCCTAGAATGGCTTGCAGGAACCACGGTGCTAGACCGGTTGCATTAAAGGCATTAACGGCAATACTGAGCACCAGCCAGCCGAGCCAAAAGCTAGACCACAGGAGCGATCGCCACCCTTTATAGGCGTAGATCCCCCAACTGCCCGCCACAATCACAAAGGTATAGGCGGCTAAGGCAAGGGGGCTACCGGATCCCTCGTACAGCAGGAAGGGCGTTGCTAGGCCGCCAAGGGTGCCAATCACTGAAAAGATCGCCCGATTCTGCCGCAGGGCAAGGAAGAAGGCTGCCAAGGTCACCGCCACCATCAAGGGAAAGGCGATCGCCATCGAGACTATCTCTAAAAGCTGATAGGCGGCAAACCCCGTAATGTAATAGGTGGCCAGCCCTCCCCCTTGCAGAAACTGACTAAAGATCGCGCGCTGCTGCAACCGCCACCCCAAGGCAATCAGCCCCGTTGCCATCAATAGCCCGATCGCCACCAGTACCCCATCGGTGAGCCAGCCAAGATCAATTGCGTATTTAAACAGGAAAGCAATCCCCAGCAACAGTAACCCAATCCCTAGGCGGTTGAGCCACAATTCCCAGTTTTGCAACCAATCGGTTTTAGGTGCACTCACAGGCCGTAGAGGTGGGGGTGTTTCAGGTGCGGAAACAGGGGCAGGCTGCTGTGACGGGCGATCCGGGACAGTTGTCGGCTGGTCTGAGGCAGGAGTAGGTGAAATTGGAGGTTGTTCTGGCTCGGGTGCCAGATCCTCGCGTAACACTGCTTCTTGGAGGATCCGCAGCGATCGCGCCAAGCCCGCAACCGTTGCTTCGAGTACCTCTAAACGCTGGCGCAGATCATCGATGTTGGCCATAAATTGCTCATCTGCGAGACATACTTCTGTTTTATGCACTACCGTGCCACCTCAAAACACTGGCAATACACTTTCTTAACTGGCTTGACCCCCGTCTGATGACCTTGGGATGCCATCCCCAACGCTCCCCGTAAATCGTCCTATGCCACCCAGAAAAGGGAGTAAAAGGCAAATTTTCTCTAGAAAAAGAATCTAGCTTTTGCGTGATCTAAATCACAAAAAACTTCAGAAATTAAAAATTAATTAGCAAATCTTTATAATTTTTACTTATTTTTGATCGACGACTGCAAATTCCGTCAACGTGCCAGTCTGTGTGAGTTTTAACAGTGTTCACTTTTTTTATTCTCTCTGCGAATGTTCGTCATGAACAAAAGGGTACAGATGCTTGAGTTTTGGGGTTCGTGGTAGGTTGAAACAGTTCCGCTATGAGAGCGAACACGGCACCAGTACGGGTTAGCCTGTGACCTTGGTGCCCCGCTGTCCTGCCGTATGGATGCCCTTTTTAACGGACGCTTATGAAGAAAACGCTTTACATTGGTTTGACGACAACTGCGCTGGCGGTGTTCGGAGCTTTCTCCGACAGCCGTGCAAATACGCCCACMCCCACAACCGCCTCGGCTCCTGCTCCTGAGGCCGCCGTTGTTGCCAGCAAAGTGGGGGAACGCCAAGCCACTGCGCCCATTGCCACCCGGGCGATCGCCACCCTGCATCGCTACGAAAAGCAGGGTCGGGAAGCCATTACGGTCTATTTGCGAGGGATTCCCATTCTCACCTTCATGGGCACCAATGCCGCCCAGCCAGCAGGGGTGAAAGTTGCCACCGCCAGTGGTGGGGCCTCCCCTGAGCAAACCACCCTTTCGGATGCCGCGCAGCAGGCAACGATTTTAACTGCCCGCCTCAACCAACTCCACGAGCAAGGTTTTGATGCCAACTTAATACGGGTACGCTGGGATGGGCAGCAACAGCGCTATCGCATCTACGCCGACAAAGAGCACCTCCTCACCCTCAATAACCAGATTTTGCTACCCCAAAACCAGCAGCGCAGCGATGAACATGCCCTGCGCATTGCCAACCTCATTCGGCGGCAGTTAGGGAATGCACCTGCCCTCACCAGTGTTGACGGCTCTGACAATACTGTAGTGGCCGTCGGCCCGATTCGTATGCAGGTTACTGGTATGGCCTCATGGTATGGCCCCGGCTTCCACGGTGCGCGCACCGCCAATGGTGAGCGGTTTAACCAAGATGCCATGACCGCCGCCCACAAAACACTGCCCTTTGGCACCCGGGTACGGGTTACCAACCTCCATAATGGGCGATCGGTGATTGTGCGGATTAACGACCGTGGCCCATTTACGCCGGGACGGGAAATTGACCTCTCTCGCGGTGCGGCTGCTGCCATTGGCCTCATTGGGACTGGCGTTGGGCCAGTACGCATTGACGTATTGCAGTAGTATTGCAGTAATCCTAGGGGGAAGGGGTACTGCGGTACATCGCCATCCTCCAAGGGCAAAATGATAGAATGAACCACATGCTAGGGGTGTCTGTGATCACAGCAGGCTGAGAGTAAACCCTTAGAACCTGAACCGGATCATGCTGGCGCAGGGAAGCTGTCTAGAGAGGATTCTATCAATGGTGCGTAGCGAATGGATTGCTGCTCGTAAGGGGCAGGATAATGTTACTCAGATGCATTATGCCCGCCAAGGGATCATCACCGAGGAAATGCACTATGTGGCGCGGCGCGAGAACCTACCCCCAGAACTCATCCGCGATGAAGTGGCGCGGGGGCGGATGATTATCCCCGCCAATATTAATCACCCCAATCTTGAACCGATGGCCATTGGCATTGCCTCCAAATGCAAGGTTAATGCCAACATTGGTGCCTCTCCCAACTCCTCTAACTTAGAGGAAGAACTGGCCAAGCTGCGTCTGGCAGTGAAGTACGGTGCAGATACGGTGATGGATCTCTCGACGGGCGGCGGTGATCTCGATGCCATTCGCACCGCCATTATTAATGCCTCGCCGGTGCCCATTGGCACCGTACCGATTTATCAAGCCCTTGAGAGTGTCCATGGCAATGTGGATCGGCTCACGGCGGACGATTTCCTTCACGTCATTGAAAAGCACGCCCAACAAGGGGTGGACTACATGACCATCCATGCGGGTATTCTCATTGAATACTTGCCCTTGGTGAAAAACCGCATTACGGGTATTGTCTCTCGGGGGGGCGGTATTTTGGCGAAGTGGATGCTGCACCACCATAAACAAAACCCCCTTTATACCCACTTCCGCGACATTATCGAGATTTTTAAAAAATACGATGTCTCGTTCTCGCTGGGGGATTCCCTCCGCCCGGGCTGTCTTCATGATGCCTCTGACGAAGCGCAATTGGCGGAGCTAAAAACCCTTGGGGAACTCACCCGCAAGGCGTGGGAGCACGATGTGCAGGTGATGGTAGAAGGCCCCGGCCATGTGCCGATGGATCAAATTGAATTCAATGTGCGTAAACAAATGGAGGAGTGCTCTGAAGCCCCCTTCTATGTGCTTGGGCCGTTGGTGACGGATATTGCCCCCGGCTATGACCACATTACCAGTGCCATTGGCGCGGCGATGGCTGGATGGTACGGCACCGCAATGCTGTGCTACGTCACGCCTAAGGAACACCTGGGCTTACCCAATGCTGAAGATGTCCGCAATGGCTTAATTGCCTATAAGATTGCAGCCCATGCAGCGGATATTGCTCGCCACCGTCCGGGAGCACGCGATCGCGATGATCAACTCTCCCATGCTCGCTATAACTTTGACTGGAATAAGCAGTTTGAGTTGGCCTTAGACCCAGACCGGGCGCGGGAGTACCACGATGAAACCCTCCCCGCCGATATTTACAAGACCGCTGAGTTTTGCTCGATGTGTGGGCCGAAGTTCTGCCCCATGCAAACCAAAGTGGATGCTGAGGCACTAGCGGAGCTGGAGCAGTTCTTGGCCAAAGATAAAGATACCGTCAGCGTTTAAGGGACTGCGGGCGTCAGTCATGATCTCCCTGTTCGGGGTTGATGGGGGGGTGATCCTCTTGGTGGCGATCGCCCTCCTTTTTGATGTCACCAACGGCTTTCATGATGCGGCCAATGCTATTGCAACGGTGGTGGCCACCCGCGCCCTCTCGTTGCGTTCAGCCCTGATTGTGGCGGCGATCGCCAACTTTGCGGGAGCCTTTTTAAGTACTCGCGTGGCACTGACCATTGAGCAGGGGATTCTCGAGCGCAGCCAACTGGGCGGTCATTGGCTCGGGGTCATTGCTGCTGCCTTGGTGGGGGCAGTGCTTTGGAACCTGCTGACGTGGTATTGGGGACTGCCCAGCAGTTCCTCCCACGCACTCATTGGGGGGTTGGTGGGGGCGGCAGTGGCTCAAGGGGCGGCAAACGCTGTGCGCTGGCAGGGAATTGTGCAAGCAGTCGTGATACCCATGGTGCTCTCGCCGTTGCTAGCAGTGGCGGTGGGRATGACCCYGATGGCACTGGTAGAGCATCTCCTGCAATGGGTGGGAGAAGTACCTGAGCCGCGCTGGCAACACCTCCAAATTCTCAGCGGTACCCTAATGGCCTTTGCCCACGGTGCCAATGATGCCCAGAAAACCATGGGGGTGATTACGCTGGCCTTAGTGAGTGTTGGTCAGTTGTCTCCAGAGGCCGGTATTCCCCTGTGGGTCATTGCGCTCTGTGCCGTGGCGATCGCCATAGGTACCTACGGCGGTGGGGAGCGAATTATTYGTACTACCGGCGAAAAAATTACCACCCTTGACCCCCTTAGTGGATGTATGGCCAACCTCAGTGCTGCCCTGACGGTTACAGCCGCAAGTCTTGTAGGGTTTCCCGTCAGTACCACCCAAGTTGTCGTCGGTGCCATTACAGGCGCAGGCTATCAACACCATCCTGAGCGAGGGGTGAACTGGCAAACGTGGCGGCATATTCTAGTGGCATGGGTCTTGACGGTTCCCGGCGCTGCAGTCGTGGCAGCAGCCATGGCTTGGGGATTTAGCGGAAAACAATAGATAGGCGTGAGGCAAGACGTGGTGAATTTAGGGGTGCTTGTAAACTTCCCCGCCCTAGAAGGGCGAGGCTTTCTGTAGCCCTCCGGCTATCTCGCAAGCTAGCCAGGAGCCTCCAGGCAGCGTTACGGACTGCCCCAAAAGCGCAATATTGATTGCTCCATTTAGGTCTGCATCACCAATCCATCCGCAATGCCCACACTTGAACTTTTTTTCAGTTCTCAGCCCAATATGCAAGCAACAATGGCAGGTTTGACTGGTATAGGCAGGKGGKACAGCAACCACCTCAACTCCTTCCTTGATACCCTTGTATTCTAGGAATTGTCGCAACTGATAGAACGCCCAACTGTTAGACCGTCTCCGCTCGGTCGTGTTTCTCGGTTGCTGGTTGATTCTATCTCGAATGCCTGTCAAATCCTCGATAGCAACAATGGCATGGAGTTGTTTTGCTTCACGAATGATGGATGCACTGATGGAATGATTGAGCCATCGCTGAAAGCGTCTCTCCCTCCCCGACAGCCGTTGCAGGACTTGTCGGCATCTACGCCGACTCGACCGTGTGCCCTTCGAGGCTTTTTGCTGGAGCGATGCTCTCACTTTGGCGAAATGATCTCGGACTTGATTCAACTGCTTAGCATCCCAACCTTGATCGGTACTAGTTTTAGCGATTTCACGCCGACCGAAATCAACGCCAATCCCCTTGTCCGACTGAATGGGTTCAGGAGCTTCGTCGCTCAGTTGAATGTGGATGTAGTATCTTCCATCTCTGTGCTTGCACAGTTGAGCCGAAGTGGGTTTACACCCCTTCAGCTGGCCGCGCTGGTAGTGTCCTATTTCCAGTTTGATGTGTTCTCTAC
>NZ_JAKLTV010000012.1:0-87340 GCF_022698185.1 Synechococcus sp. PCC 6717
AAGAAGAATCAGTACAAGGTGATGCTGCCCGACTTGAAGCGGCAATTTGCGTGGCTGAAATACCCCAATTCACAGTCACTCCAAAGCGCCGTAGATAATCTGTATCCGAGCGCTGCACGTCTACACCACCTATAAGGGCAAGTGGTACGGAGCTGCCGTTCAATTCATTGAGGGCTGGTTCCCGTCCACCAAGCTTTGCTGGGATTGCGGGTCACTGAACGACAATTTGACGCTCAGCGACCGAGAGTGGACGTGCCCATCGTGCGGAAGGCAGCATGTTCGCGATGTGACCGCTGCATGGAATATCCTGCAAGAGGCGGTTCGTCTTTTACCGGGGAACCCGGAATTAAGCCCCTAACCGGGGTAGAAGCCTCGCCCTTCTAGGGCGGGGTTCAGTTCACCACCTCAAGCCTTAGAGGCATCACGCAGCTGCTGCTGGAACCGGGCAAGACTCTCAGAACTGAAACCGCAGAGCATTGAGCGTCCCGACTAGACTAAAAGCAGGAAATTTGATTTAGGCGTTAGCTACCACTTGCGGCTGTAATGATCTATGCCCAATCCAAAACTATTGACGGTCGTGGCGCTGGGAAGCCTTGGTGTGGGAACCGCTGTTTTGGTGGATCTCCTGCTTGCACTCTATGAGAACCGCTTACCCTCGTTATCTATTTCTGATGGTTTGAGTGCTGTCGCTGTTTGGCTGATCGGACTCAATATTCTTTTAGTCGTGTGGTGGCCACCACTGCTGCAGCCGAATCGACTACAACTGGTGCAGCGGTCAACGGGGCTGGTGTTACTAGTGATAACACTACTGGCTAGCCTACATGTCGTGTCACTCTGGCCGCAGCCTTGGCTGGTGGAACTCCGGATGCTCCAAGTCAATACACCTATCTTGCGCCCTTTGGCCTTGTTGGGGTTGGGTCTGAGTGTGTGGGGGCTGGGGGGAACGCCGCAATGGCAAATTATCTTAAGCCAAGGGGGGGCGATCGCTGGCGGCAGCCTACTGCTGCTGGAACTGTTGGACGTCACCTATCGCTTGCCTCAAGAGGTCGGTACCTTAGGCTCCCTGATTAGTGGGAGTTTGCTGTGGCTCCTCAGTGTTCACTTGCTCCAGTTACGCCCCCATCGCGGCTTAATGCGCTACCTGATGTCACCAACGGCGGGTGGCATCCTCCTGCACCAATTTTTACCATGGGTCATTGTGGGGCCTATTGTCATTGGTTGGACGGTGGAGTACCTCCACCATGATTCGCAGCTTATTAATGGCACCGTTGCGCAAGACATCCAAGTTCTGAGTACGATCCTGTTTTTCATTAGCTTGTTGGCAGTGGGTGCCCACCGCCTCAACCAGCTAGAGCAAGAACGGCAGTCCTTTTACCGTGCCTATACAGAAATTGAGCAGATCTTCCGCAGCAGTATTTTTCTGTCTCCCTTTCCCATGGCGCTGGTGGCCGAGGATGGGCAACTGTGGTTAGTGAACCGCGCCTGGCAAGAGGAAACTGGCTATAGGCCGAGTGAGATTACGACATGGCAGCAGTGGCTGAGTGTCACGTTCCCACAGCCAGAGGTGCATCGCTGGGCTGACGCAGAATTTCGTCGCCCTTTTGTCACGGCAGAGCGGGTGGAGCATGGGGATGTTCAGGTTCACACCAACTGGCGAGAGGTGCGGATATGGAATATGGTGTCTATTCCGCTGAAGCTCAGCACCAGCAATCAACTATTGGCACTGATCACAGCGGTCGATGTCACCGAGAATCGCCAAATGACCCAAGAGCTAGAAACTCATAAATCGGAACTGGAAGCCCAAGTAGCTGCCCGTACGCTTGATTTGGTGGCGGTGAATGCCGAACTGCAAGCCTCTGAAGAAAAGCTTAATCAATTGCTAGACCGAGCCGATGCCTTTGTGAGTCAGATTTCTATTGCGGCGGATGGCTCATGGCACTATGAGTATCTCTCTCAAGGGCACCTGCGCATTTTGGGCTATAGTCCCCACGAGTTTCAGCAAAATAAAGACCTGTGGCGATCGCGCATTCCTGACGATGACTGGGAAGCGTATCACCGTCCTTTTCATGAAACACTGCTTGCCCATGGTAGCGCCCATACGGAGTACCGCTTCCGTCACCGCGAGGGGCACATTATCTGGATCTCGCTGAACGCTAGTAGTGATCCCCAAGCAGATGGCAGCCATTTGATCACCTACGTTGGCGTTGACATTAGCCAGCGCAAAAAAGCCATTCTAGCCTTGGCGGAAAGTGAGGCCCGCTTTCGGCAGATGGCAGATTCCTCAACCTTAATGATTTGGCTCTCGGATGAATTGGGCAACATCACCTTTGCCAATCAGACAATTCTTAGTTTTTTGCAGGTATCCTTTGAGAGCGTAGAGGGTTGGCAATGGCTTGAGTTTGTGCATCCCGATGACCAACAGCGGGTTGAAGTCGCTATCCGGGACGCAATGCAACAGCAGCACAGCTATGAAATAGAGTATCGGGTGCACTCTCCTAAGGAGGGGTATCGCTGGATTTTGGAGCAGGCTAAGCCTCGCTATGACGATGATGGCAACTTTATTGGCTATGTTGGCTCGGCGATTGACATTACAACTCTAAAGCTGGGAGAAGCTAAGCTCCGCAGTGCGGCATGGCAAGATAGCTTGACGGGACTACCCAACCGAACCTTTCTCACGGATAAAATTGAGGGTTTGTTGGAGGCCTATCATCGGGGAGCCATCCCACCGTTTGCGGTCATGTTTCTTGATCTCGATCGCTTTAAGGTGGTGAACGACAGTTTAGGCCACGCAGCGGGGGATGAACTACTGCTAGAAATTGCCCATCGCTTACGCTCGGTGTTACGCCAGCAGGATACCCTAGGGCGACTGGGGGGCGATGAATTTATTGCTATTATTGAAAACATTGAAGGCGTAGACGAGCTTTACGAGTGTGGCGATCGCCTGCGGTTTCGGGTCAGCGAGCCTTATCTCCTCAAGCATACGGAGGTGAGTGTCGGGGTCAGTATTGGCATTGCCATTGTTACTCCCAGCTACCATAGTGCTGGTGAACTCTTGCGGGATGCGGATATTGCCATGTATGCCGCCAAGAGTCGGGGACGTAACTGTATGCAATTATTTCAACCCGATCGCCACCAGATGGCCCATACCCTACTTCAACGGGAACAGGAATTTCGGCGGGCACTGCAACAGAATCAACTGGAGGTGTTTTATCAGCCGATTGTCGAGCTAGCCACTCAAAAACTACTCGGGTTTGAGGTACTGCTGCGTTGGCGCCACCCAGAAGCGGGGTGGATCACACCCGCAGAGTTTTTACCCCTAGCAACGGCCTTGGGCTTGGCTCAGAAGGTAGATGAATGGGTATTACTAAAAGCAGTAGCAACATTACATCAATGGCACAAAGAACTGGGGGCGGCTGCAACAAGCCTAACCTTGAGTATCAACATCTCCGATGCTTTTTTTGCCTCTGGTCAGATGGCAGACCGCCTCAAGCAGCTACTGCAGACCTACGGTATCTGTGGCCACCAAATTATCCTTGAAATTACTGAGCAAGTCATTATGGAGAATGCTGACTTTGCGCGACGGCAACTCGAAGACCTCAGCGCCATTCAGGTTCGCTGTAGCATTGATGATTTTGGGACTGGTTATTCTTCCCTGAGTCGCCTCAGCCAGCTCCCGCTCTATGCCCTCAAAATTGATCAATCCTTTGTGCGGGCAATGAGTGCTGGCTCACAACATCTGGAGATTATTCGTGCCATCCTCAGTTTGGCTCAGGCCATTGACATTGAAGTCATTGCCGAAGGTATTGAGCACCACGAGCAACAAGAGCAGCTATTGCAGTTGGGCTGCCGCCGTGGGCAAGGATTTCTCTTTAGCCCGCCGGTCACTGCTCAAATGGCTCAGAGCTTCTTGACTTCTCCCCTCCTTGAAAGAGAGGGGATTCCCAAAGGATGCTACGCAACGGGCTGAAGCCGCGTTGCTTCGCTTTTCCCTTGAGCTGTCACCCACAACTTAATGCGGGTGGGGGCAGTCAAAGACCCCCTACTCACCTCAAGCATCTCTGCTATTGGGACTACGTTTATGTTTCGGTTCGTGGTTTCGCACTTTTCAACACTAGCCAGTTCGATACGCTCAACATCCTGCCATTGCTTGCAGTGGTTTAGGCTTGCCGCCAAAGCGGTAGTGACTTACTTGCCGGGATCTCTCCGTACTAGGATGTTTCTTCGCGTAGTTGATACGCCTACTTTCCACGTCTCTAGTTTAACACATAGAGAGGGCTAAAGCCCCCTGAGTTGGCTGTATCCCCTCGCTAAAGCGGAGGGGTTTTAGCCCGCCCACATCACTCCTATAAGTTTATGATTGCTGCGGTAACTTAATAGAGGCACATAACCCCTGCTAAATTGCCAAGCACAGGCTACCTTATTTCCTTAAACAAAGCAATAGTGTGAAGACCTACAGGGTTTTCAAATAGCTCAGCAGGTCGGCCATATCTTGGGGTTGAGCTTGGAACTTTGGCATGGGGGGTGTTTCACCACTTACAATTTGATGAATGAGCTGTGGTTGCGATCGCCGCCGACTAATTTGAATCAGGGTTGGCCCGACTTGCCCTTTTCCCTCCAGCCCGTGGCAGCCTGCGCAATTCATGATATAAATTTGCTCCCCCCGCTTGACATCCGCCACTAGCGATCGCACTGATTGCACGTAGGGATCCGTTAAGGGCAGTAGTAGAGCTACGCCCCAGCAACCGAGCACTGTCAGCAGAATGGCCAACGGGAGTMCCCACCGCCATAGGCTTGAACCAGACGCTACTGTGCTGACTAAACGCATTATATGGATTGGGAAAAGTTAAAAAATGTTTATTATTGTTGCACTTTGCATTCTAAACCGTAATGAGAAGCAGGTTCAAGGCATTGGCACCTATCCTGCCCCAAATTTCCGGCTGCTAGTACTCATTTCAGTGAGTGCTGGCCTAGGTTGGGTAGCAGCCATCTAGGCTCACCCCTAAAAAGCGATCTAAGAGCCGGTAGCGCCAGAAGGTGCGCAACATCAGCACCCATAGGATGACAATCAGGACTGTTCCGGCCCATAACTGCCACGGCATCGGCTCCAGCTCCATCAGCGATCGCAGGCGGGGGGAGACATTCATACCGATAAATAGTGCCAGTAGAGCCACCACAACACCAACATAGCGCCAGTTCCCCACTAAGGGGGCGCCGCCCACCCATACAGGATGGGGAGGTTTCAGGAACAAGACCAAGCAAAGGGATGCCAAGAGGAGGGTGGTCACCAATGCTGTGCGGGCGATCGCGATGCTGTGCTGAATATCGCCAATGACCTCTTGACGGTTTAATAAGGCTGAGCCAAACCCACTCTGGAACAGTGCCATGAGGGGAGTTAGCTCTCGTGCCAATACACCGAGGTACACGAAAATTGCCAATAAAGCCAAGCTGAGGGTAGCAGGGACAACAAAGTGCAAGAGCGAACGAATCAGGGAACGGTAGGGACGCGGCCCCGGCACGGCCCAGAAGGCGACCGCTAAGGTGGGTAACCCCACACCCCACAGGGTTAACAGGGTGTTGTGCTTAATTAGCAGCGGAAAGGCGCGTCCCGCCATGACGGTGACTAGGGACAGTAAACTAAAACTCAGCACCCGCACTAAAAACAGCTTGGTGACATCCTGAATGCCGTTGTAAATGCGCTGACCTTCGCGAAAGGCTTCCGGCAGGGCGGCAAAGGAATCCTTCAGTAGCACAATATCCGCCACATTGCGGGTAATGGCGCTGCCGCTTTCCATGGCGATACCCACGTTGGCCTGCTTCAGAGAGAGGACATCGTTGACCCCATCGCCAATCATGGCGACTTGGTGTCCCTGTGCGCGCAAACGGCTGACCAGTTGCGCTTTTTGATTAGGGGTAATGCGCCCAAAAACCGTGGCGTTAACCGCCATCTGATCAAAGCTTGGCTCATCCAGTCGTGCTAATTCTTGGCCGGAGACCGCGATCGCCTCAGGGTCTAGCCCCACCTGTTTGCCGAGAGCAACAACGGTATCCGCATGATCGCCGGAAATAATTTTGATGCGAATCCCCGCCGCCTGAAACCGCTCTAGCACCTCCTTAGACTGAGGCCGCAGGCGATCGCCCACCCAAATCACAGCTAAGGGGCTGAGGTTGGCAGGCAGCAATGGTGCGTCGTTTTGGGCATCCCATTGCGGGAGTGCTGGGCTGTGGGCGAATAACAAAACCCGTAGCCCCTGCTCTCTGCCTTCGTGCAGGTACGCCTCTATTTCAGGATAACTCTGAGCACCCTCTAACAGCACATCCGGCGCGCCTAAAATATAAGCGCCGCTCTCATCCCATGCCGCGGCACTCCACTTATAAGCTGAAGAAAAGGGAATTTCGCAGCGTAAGGGGGCAGGGGTTCCCCCCAAGGCCTCACACAGGGCCGTCACGGTGCGGTTGGGGGCACTCACACTGGCGGCTAGGGTTGCTAGCTGCTGCTGGGTATTGGCCGGTGCATGGGCTAACAGGTGAATGCTGTGTAACTCAAGGGTATTGGCGGTTAGGGTACCTGTTTTATCCAGACAAAGAATATCAATACTGCTGAGGGACTCAATGGCATTCACTTGCTGTACCAGCACATCTGCGCGGGAAATGCGAATGGCCCCCAACGCATAGGTGAGGGTAATGGTTAGGTACAAGCCAACCGGGACTAAGCCCGCGACCACCGCTGCGGTTTGCACACTCATGGGTAGGGTGGTTAAGCGTACTAACAGAGATAGCAGCACTAATAACCACAGAAAAATAGCGAGCGCCAGAATCACCCGAATAATTAGGTTGATTTCCTGTTGTAGAGGGGTGAGCTTACGGTGATGGGTTTTCGCAGCCGCGGTAAGCTGTTGCGCCGTACTGGCACTGCCCACCTGCTCAGCCACATAGGCTGCTGCCCCCCGCACGCAAAAGCTGCCGGAGTAGAGGCGATCGCCAGCTTGCTTCGGAATTAAGTCTGACTCGCCCGTCAGTAACGATTCATCAACGTGGATGCTGCCGCTGCCTACCACGGTGCCGTCCGCCACGACCTGATCGCCTGGCTCCAGCAGCACAATATCCCCCACAACCACCTCCGCTGGGTCAATGACTTGATTGTGGCGATCGCGCCGCACCTTCACCCGGGGTCGAGTCAACACGCTAATGGCATCCAGTTGGCGTTTGGCACGAATTTCTTGGACGATACTGATAATGGCATTCAAGAACACCACCAAAACAATAGCGATGACATCCCCTGGCCGTCCTAACCCCAGTAAGATCACACTAATAAAGGCAAACACCCCATTAATAAAGGTGAAAAGATTTTCCAAGAAAATCTCGCGATAGGTACGATGACTCTCATTCACCTGTCGATTGCTCTGACCCTGTGCTTGCCGCTTAGCCACCTCAGCAGCGGTTAACCCAGTTAGGTCGTCCATGGTCTAAACATCTGCTGACTTGACCACCAACACCGAGCAGGCAGCATCCGCCACAACCGCACTACTCACGGAGCCTTGCACCACTCGCCGCACTCCCGTTAAGCCCCGACTGCCTAAAACAATCAGGTCAGCACTGTAGATATTGGCCAGTCGTAAAATTTCCTCCACTGGCTCGCCGGTCACAATTTCGATCTCTGAGTCACACGGAAGCCTGCCCTGGAACTGCTTTAAGTGTTGCTCAATACTGCGATAGGTGCCGATCTGCGGATTCGGTGAGGGGCGATCGGCACTCACCCCAAAGCCAGACTCCGTAGGGGAAATCACATGACTTAAAATAACGTGGGCATCAGGGTCTAAGTTCAATTGATCAACCGCTTTCATCACCTGCTGTGCTAAATCACTGGTATCAAGTGCCACCAGAATCGTTTTGAACATTACCCGTTGACTCACTGCCTGTGCTTTCCTAGTCTGCCATAAGACACCAGCCGCCGTAAGCCACGTGCCGATAGGGTTTCTTTACAAAACTTAAAGATAAGCTAAAGCACAGAGCAATCCTCCAAAGCAAGACGCCTAGTGCATCAAGGGGTTTCCCAAGAGAGATCAATTATGAGAACGCTGAAAAAGTTCCCCCGATTCACCTTGATATTTCGTAAGAATTCCGCTATCACGTTAATATAGTTCTCCCGCAGTAAACACTGATGGGAACCTAAGCCTACCGCTAGCCCTTGCCATACGTAATAGGTAAAAGCGCCTAATAATGTTGTGGCAAGGTTAATGGTTGGATTTTAATTTATAAGCCAAATTAACAGGATGCTGGGGCGATCGCTCCCTTTGGGGGTGACAATAGCAATACCAGCAACTGTCATCTTCTAAATCTGGCATCTAAATATCTGCAAGAGGATTTAATTCCATGACAATAGCAATCGGACGTGCGCCAGCGGAGCGAGGATGGTTCGACATTCTCGACGACTGGCTCAAGCGCGACAGATTTGTGTTTGTGGGCTGGTCAGGCATCCTGCTGTTCCCCTGTGCCTACCTTGCCCTGGGTGGTTGGCTGACCGGCACCACCTTTGTAACCTCGTGGTACACCCACGGCTTGGCCTCCAGCTACTTGGAAGGCTGTAACTTCCTGACCGTGGCAGTCTCGACCCCGGCCAACAGTATGGGACACTCCCTGCTGCTGCTGTGGGGACCCGAAGCCCAAGGGGACTTTACCCGCTGGTGTCAACTGGGAGGCCTGTGGACGTTTATTGCCCTCCATGGTGCCTTTGGCCTCATTGGCTTTATGTTGCGGCAGTTTGAAATTGCCCGCTTGGTTGGCATTCGCCCCTACAACGCCATTGCCTTTAGTGCGCCGATTGCCGTATTTGTGAGTGTCTTTTTGATTTACCCACTGGGGCAGTCGGGCTGGTTCTTTGCGCCTAGTTTTGGGGTAGCGGCGATTTTCCGGTTCTTGCTATTCTTCCAAGGGTTCCACAACTGGACCTTGAACCCCTTCCACATGATGGGGGTTGCCGGGGTGCTGGGGGGTGCCCTACTGTGTGCCATTCACGGTGCGACGGTTGAAAATACCCTGTTCCAGGATGGCGAAGGGGCCAGTACCTTCCGTGCCTTTACCCCCACCCAGTCGGAAGAGACCTATTCGATGGTGACGGCGAACCGGTTCTGGAGCCAAATTTTTGGGATTGCCTTCTCGAACAAGCGCTGGCTACACTTCTTTATGTTGTTTGTGCCAGTGACAGGTCTGTGGATGAGTGCGATTGGGGTGGTAGGGTTAGCGGTGAACCTGCGCTCCTACGACTTCATTTCGCAAGAGATTCGTGCGGCTGAAGACCCTGAGTTTGAGACGTTCTACACCAAGAACATTCTGTTGAACGAAGGGATTCGGGCGTGGATGGCGCCGCAAGACCAACCCCATGAAAACCTAGTCTTCCCCGAAGAGGTACTCCCCCGTGGTAACGCTCTCTAGTAATTCTATTTTTGCCACCAACCGCGACCAAGAATCCTCAGGGTTCGCGTGGTGGGCCGGGAATGCTCGCCTGATTAACCTGTCTGGTAAGCTTTTGGGTGCCCACGTTGCCCATGCTGGCCTTATGGTCTTCTGGGCAGGTGCTATGACCTTGTTTGAAACGGCTCACTTCATCCCTGAAAAGCCGATGTATGAGCAAGGCTTAATCCTACTGCCCCACATTGCGACCCTCGGCTGGGGCGTAGGCCCCGGCGGTGAAGTCGTCGATACCTTCCCCTTCTTTGTGGTGGGGGTGGTTCACCTAATTTCCTCCGCTGTCTTGGGCTTGGGTGGTGTCTATCACGCCATTCGTGGTCCCGAAACCTTAGAGGAGTACTCCTCCTTCTTTGGGTATGACTGGAAAGACAAGAACAAAATGACGACGATCCTAGGATTTCACCTGATCGTCCTTGGCATTGGCGCCCTCCTACTGGTGGCGAAGGCCATGTTCTTTGGGGGGCTGTACGACACTTGGGCACCCGGTGGTGGCGATGTGCGGGTGATTACCAACCCCACCCTTGATCCCACGGTGATCTTTGGCTACCTACTCAAGTCTCCCTTTGGCGGTGATGGCTGGATCGTCAGCGTCAATAACCTTGAGGATGTGGTCGGTGGGCACATTTGGATTGGTTTAATCTGCATTTTTGGTGGTATCTGGCACATTCTCACCAAGCCCTTTGGTTGGGCACGCCGTGCCTTTATCTGGTCCGGTGAGGCCTACCTCTCCTATAGCTTGGGTGCCCTCTCGATGATGGGCTTTATTGCCACCTGCTTTGTTTGGTTCAACAACACGGTGTATCCCAGCGAGTTCTATGGCCCCACAGGCCCTGAAGCCTCGCAAGCCCAAGCGATGACGTTTCTGATCCGTGACCAAAAGCTAGGGGCAAACGTTGGTTCGGCTCAAGGCCCAACTGGTTTAGGTAAATACCTGATGCGATCGCCCACAGGTGAAATCATCTTTGGTGGCGAAACCATGCGCTTCTGGGATTTCCGTGGCCCGTGGCTAGAGCCGCTGCGTGGGCCGAATGGTCTTGACCTGAACAAGATCAAAAATGACATTCAGCCATGGCAAGCTCGCCGTGCTGCTGAGTACATGACCCATGCACCCTTGGGTTCCTTGAACTCTGTGGGAGGGGTAGCCACCGAAATTAACTCGGTGAACTTTGTGTCGCCCCGTTCGTGGTTGGCCACATCTCACTTTGTACTGGCCTTCTTCTTCTTAGTTGGTCATCTGTGGCATGCAGGACGTGCCCGCGCTGCTGCGGCAGGGTTCGAGAAAGGCATTGATCGCGAAACTGAACCCGTGCTGACGATGCCAAGCCTTGACTAGTCGCTAAGGCTAAATATCACAACCATGTCTAAGGCTCCCATTTAGATGGGAGTCTTTTTATTTTTGACCGTTTAAGAGCACAAATCCGAGCGATCAGTTTGCGTGACACGCAGATAGGATGGCGCGATCGCCAGAACTGACGTGATCAAGGCTGTAAAAACTAAACAGATCAACGTGGGCTGGATAGGTTTCGTCATCGTAGGTGGCCTCTACAGTGACATCAAGTTGCTGATCACCAACAGTTCCTACAAAACAATCAAAGGAAGAGTTGGGTAGGTAAAATGCACCACGAACTTGTTGATTCGAGACTTCAAAGACTATATAGCCATGCCCCGTCTGGTGGGGCTGGGGAGATTCACCAAAAAGATAGATACCGTCTGCTAACTGGGTAGGCTGGTTTTGCCGAGCAATTAAGCTGACGGGTTGGGCGATCGCCCCCCCTGCAAAAAGCGTGACAACACCAACCAAAACAGACAATTGCCGACCAAACAACCGCACTGAAAACATTGCTGGACCTACCTGAGACGAGGTAAATGAATGGCCAACGGTCATACCAGAGCTTTCGACAGCGAATTGTAGCGAAGCGTGGTGTGATAGCGCTGATACCTTGATCGTGACAGATTTTAGCTGATCGCTCTACTGAACTGTGACAGTAGTGGCACAGGCACAGATGAACGATTAAATTGGCTACACTAGCTGGGATTTTGCTGGCTACGAGCGTGGGCGATCGCCTCGCGCAGATGCTGTAATGCCAACGCTAGGCGAGCTTCAGGAGCAACAGGAATCAACCCTTGGGCGGTCATTTCATGAATTTCAAAATGGAGGTGTGGACCGGTGGAGTTTCCCGTACTACCCACCAAGCCAACGACCTCCCCCTGCTTAACCCACTGCCCCGGATTGACAAATAGCTGCGACAGATGCGCGTACAGGGTTTCATGCTGATCCGGCGGGTGTCGCAGAATGACCGTGAGGCCGTAGCCCCCTAACCGGTTGGATTCAACGACTCGGCCATCAAATACCGCAAGGACGGGTGTTCCTTCAGGGGCAGCTAAATCAGTGCCAGAGTGAAACCGGCGATCGCCAAAGATAGGATGCACACGCCAGCCAAACGAAGAGGTAATGGGGGCAGCAAAGGGCAGCGGAAACAGCATTTGCCGATTATTAAAATTCAGCCAACGCAGCGGATTGGCTCCTGGAAAGGGTTGGCGGACGTAAGTGGTTGTTGCCCTCGGTTGTGATGCGTGTGATGCGCTACGGATCGGCGGATAGGAGTGATGGGTCGGGTAACTGGCAATTGTGGCAGGGGTAGCAGGGGCGATCGCTGGGGCACATAGAGAGGCGGGAAGTTCCTCAGCGCCATGGAGCGTTGCTTGGCAGCCGGTGGAACGCTCTTGCAGCACAACGGGCAAGGGGCGAGCAGGCAGCAAATTTTCGAGGGGTTCACTGCCCGCCGGCGGGTCCACCGGTTCCGTTGAAAAMACAAGGGGGTCACTGTCCACCGCTTCGACAGGATTGATGAGGGTTGGTGCAGGGGAACTGTCTTCAGAAACTGCTAAGGGAGGCTCAGCATAGCTGCTGCCCATCCCTGCTGCCAGCAACCCAACGGTTAACCCCATTGCCAGTAATCGGAATTCCATGACGTTAATATCCCCTTCACACCCAGTTATCCCCAAAATTTTAGCTTAAGCAGCGGGATGCTGGTGTTTAGGGTGTCGCGGACATCCACATCCTGTGGGGTCGTTGGCTCTCTTAGGGTGGCCCATGCCCCACCAAGATCAAAGCCTGCTGCGTAGGATAGAAGTAGGCGCACTGGTGTTGTCCTATGGCTGCCTTTTTACAATTCCGGGGTCACTTACTGCTTCTTCTGGTGCTACTGGGGGTGGGGGGGCTAGCACGGTCGGTGATGGCGCAGAATGAGTCCCAGCAGTTACGGGACATTATGCAACGCCTTGACTCACTGCAGCAGCGCTACACGACGGCGGTGAGTGAGTTGGATGTGATTCGCCAAACCTCCTTTGGTGCCGATAGTGGGAATGTTATTGCCCTAACGAACTCAATTGAACAATTACAGCGGCAGGGAAACTATACCGCTGCGATCGCCCCGTCTCAGGAATTAGTGGCGATTGCCGAGCGGGTGTTAGGGCCGACGCATCCGACCGTAGCCGCCACCCTAAACAATTTGGCCGTCCTCTATAAAGAATTGGGCAACTTTAGCGCTGCTGTGCCGCTGTACCAACGCAGCCTCAGCATTCGGGAACAGGCACTGGGGGCGCGCCATCCCGATGTGGCCACCAGTCTGAATAACCTAGCGAATCTTTTTAGTGATCAGGGCAATTATGGGGAGGCGCTTCCCCTCTATCAGCGCAGCCTCAGCATTCGCGAGCAGGCACTGGGTGCCAATCACCCCGATGTGGGGGTTAGCCTGCATAACTTAGCAGTGATGTACCATCTCCAAGGCAATCTGGCGGCGGCTCTACCCCTGTATCAGCGCAGCATTGCCGTGGTAGAGTCCACCCTTGGCGCAGATCATCCCCTTGTGGCCACGCTGCTCAATAACTTGGCTGAACTTTACCGGGCACAGGGCAACTATGGTGCGGCTTTACCCCTGTATCAGCGGAGTCTGGGTCTGCGCGAACGTGTCCTTGGCCAAGATCATCCCGATGTAGCCACCAGTCTCAACAATTTGGCAGAACTCTACCGTAGCCAAAATAACTATAGCGCCGCACTGCCGCTGTACCAACGCAGCATTGCTCTGCGGCAGCGCACCCTAGGGAATGAGCATCCTTATTTGGCCTTGAGTTTGGCGAATCTGGCCAAAGCTTACTGGGCACAAGGCAACATACCGGAGGCTCTAGCCACCCTGACGCGCTCCCTTGAGATTGAAGAAACTAACCTTGCTCGTAATTTAGTGGTGGGTTCCGAAGCCTATAAACGCAACTATCTCAGCACCTTCCAAGACTCAACGAATACCGCCATCTCCTTCCACCTGCAAGGCAATCCCCAGAATCCAACAGCGGCAACGCTGGCCTTAACCACTATTTTGCGTCGCAAGGGGCGGTTACTGGATGTGCTGGCACAAACCACCAGCCGCTTGCGCCATCAACTGGATGCTGCTGGCCAACAGCAACTGGAGGAACTCATCCGGCTGCGCACCCAGATTGCCAGCCTCACCTTTATGCGCGATCGCCCAGCGCCCAGCAGTCAAATTAGCCAACTGGAGCAGCGTGCCAGCCAGCTTGAAGCCCAACTCACCAGCCAAAATGCTAATTTCCGTGTCGAAATGACCCCTGTCACCCTAGCGGCCGTTCAGCAAGCCATTCCTGCCGATGCGGTTTTACTGGAATTTATCCAGTACGTGCCCTACAATCCCAAAACCAATCGCTGGGATGCACCTCGCTATGCCGTTTATGGCCTTAAAGCCACCGGTGCACCGCAGTGGCGAGATTTAGGCACCGTTGCTGAGGTGGATAGGGTCGTCAATGCCGCGCGATCGCGGGTGGCGGATCCGCGCTTGACTCCCAACATTGTCAAGCCCCCTCTCAAGGCGGCCTACGAGACCTTGCTAGCACCGCTGGAACCATTCATTGGCGGCAGTACCCACCTCCTCATCGCCCCTGATGGTCAGTTAAATACTCTCCCCTTTGAAGCCCTAGTCAATCGCCAAGATCGCTACTTGCTGGAATCCTACACTGTGACTCTCCTCACCTCGGGTCGGGATTTGCTGCGGCTACAACAGCGCGGGCGATCGCCCAGCCCCCCCTTAGTGGTGGGGAACCCTGCCTTTGGCCAGAGCCGCCCTAGCCCACAGCAGAGCAGTAGCAGCCGCTCCTTGGATCTGCGCAGCCTCACCTTTAACGAGCTACCGGGAACTGCGACCGAAGTCAAAACCCTCAGCAACCTATTGCCCCAAGCGCAAGTGCTCACCGGCAGCAATGCCACAGAGACGGCCATCAAGCAAGCGAATCGTCCCCGCATTTTGCATTTGGCCACCCACGGCTTTTTTCTAGAGAGTCCTGCTGTCAGTTCTCAGGGTTTACAGAACACACGGGGCTTGAATGCCTACGCACCCTTTGGGGGTGAGAATCCGCTGTTGCGCTCTGGCTTGGCCATGGCTGGCTTCAATCAACGCCAAAGCGGTAGTGATGATGGCGTGCTCACGGCTCTAGAAGTGACCGGTCTTAACCTAGAGGGCACAGAACTCGTGGTGATGTCTGCCTGTGATACGGGGCGGGGCGACATTTTTAATGGCGATGGGGTCTATGGGTTGCGGCGTGCCTTTACCCTTGCCGGAGCACGCACTCAAGTTAGTTCCCTGTGGAAGGTGGACGACACCACAACCCAACAGTTAATGACAGCCTTTTACCAGAACTTAGCAGCCGGAAAGAGCCGCAGTGAGGCATTGCGACAAGCCCAGCTCAGCTTAATGCAAGACAGTAGCAGGCAAATTCCCTACTTTTGGGCAGCGTTTGTAACCAGTGGCGAGTGGCGATCGCTCCCCTAGCGGTTGATCTCCCGCAAAATACAGCGCAGATTATCCCAAGTGCTGATATAAACCAAATTGTCAATCTGCCAGCGATCGCCCGTCTTTTTCATGATCACCTTAATGGGCACAGGGGTTCCCCGCCGCCCCCGTAGCCCAGCAATAACATCAATATCCACGTCAGCGCTGCGCGGATCTGTGGTGGAGGGGGTCACCTTGCGTACTTGCATCCCCAGAGTGCTCACCTGAGTGTAGGAAAAGGGGTCAAAGTCTAGCCATGCCCCATCTTGGGGTTGTTTGCGAAACGCTGCCGTTAGCTGCTGATACAACTCCGGTGTGAAGTGGTGTTGTTGCTGCCGCAGTTGTTGGCGACTCTGGTCTTGATGTTGCACCAGCCATTGATAGAACTGTGTAACCACAGCCTGAGGGGGAGGGTTGGCGATCGCCACCGTTATGGGTGAGATCACCAGTCCCGCTGCAATGCCTAGTCCCAAGCCAGCCCGCATTAGGCCAGTCCCACCAGTTTCTCACTCAGTTCCCAGAGGCGGCGGGCTTTTTGCTCATCACTGCCTTCCGCCGAAAGCTCCTGAACAAAGGCTTGGCGACCCGCTTTTTGGCGATTGCCCCAACTCCAGTGCACACCCGACTGCCGAAATCCCGGATCTGCCACCACCATCGCTAAGCGTTCCCCTGCCAACTCTTGGGTGACATAGCCCCCGGTGATATTTTTCTGGAACAGGGGAAAGAGCTTCTGAAAGAGGGGAAAATGATGACGGAACAAGGGCGTATCGGCTACACAGCCAGGATAAAGCGAGTTAAAGATAATCCCGGTGGACTCATGGAAGCGACGATGCAGCTCCCGCGTGGTCAGCATATTACAGAGCTTACTATCCTTGTAGGCTTTACCCGATTTGAAAGGCTTGCCATTAATCATCGAAATGGGGGCTTTGAACCCCTTCTCAAAGCCTTCTAGGTTCCCCAGATCGGGGGGAGCCGGAATCGGAATTTTGCCCCCCAACTCCTTGCGGTTGGCCGTAACCGTACCCAAGATAATCAGGCGTTTATCGCTTTCGGGAGACTGTTGTAAATCGCTCAGGAGTAAATTACACAGGAGGAAGTGCCCCAGATGGTTGGTGGCCACCGTCACTTCATAGCCATCAACGCTGTAGATTGGCTCTTTCAGCAGTGGATAGTACACTGCTGCATTGCAAACCAACGCCCGCAGCGGCCGATTCAGAGCGCGAAACGACTCGACAAATCCGCGCACACTGGCTAGAGAAGCGAGATCCAGATGCAGCAGAGTATAGGCATCACTGGGGAGATTGAGATCCTGCGCCGCCCGTGCTGCTTTTTCAAGATTACGGCAGGCCATGACAACGTGCCAGCCCTTGGCGGTTAAGGCTTTGGTTCCGTACAGTCCAACGCCAGAGGAGGCACCTGTAATAATAACGGTAGGGCGTGGCTGATCACTCATAGGTCTTGCGGGGTACGTGCTGTAACATCGCTATTGATCCTGCCACAGAAGCGATCGCCCCCTAGGGGGTGCCCCACTGATAATTTACAGTTACTTAATAAATAGACTCAATAATTCATTAAGTTTTGTATTTATACGTCCTCTGCTCTATTGCTATCATTCAAAGGCATTATGACCCATCTTCAGCCCCTGCCAGCTTGGTTACGCAAACCCCTCGGCAAAGCCAGCGATATCGCCACCGTACAGCAGTTAATACGACGGCAGGGCATCCACACCATCTGTGAGGAGGGGCGCTGCCCCAATCGGGGGGAGTGCTACGCCCAAAAAACCGCAACGTTTTTACTATTGGGGTCAACCTGTACCCGCGCCTGTGCCTTTTGCCAAGTGGATAAGGGACACGCCCCCCTAGCGGTGGATCCCCAGGAACCGGCGAAGGTAGCCGCGGCAGTCGCTACGCTGGGGTTAGACTACGTAGTCTTAACCAGTGTGGCGCGGGATGACTTACCTGACCAGGGAGCCGGGCAGTTTGTGGCCACCATCCAAGCCATTCGCCAACAGCGACCCCAAGCGCACATTGAAGTCCTCACCCCTGACTTTCGCATGGATCACGGGCGGCTGAGCCAGCGCGACTGCATTGCCCAAATTGTTGCCCTAGACCCCGCCTGCTATAACCATAATCTGGAAACCGTGGCACGGCTGCAAAAACCCGTTCGGCGCGGCGCCACCTATGAGAGTTCCTTGCGGGTACTGGCAACCGTCAAGGCGTTGAACCCACAGATTCCCACCAAATCGGGGCTGATGCTTGGTCTCGGCGAGTCTGAAGCAGAGATTGTGGCCACGCTGAAGGATTTACGGGCAGTGGGGTGCGATCGCCTCACCCTAGGGCAGTACCTGCCCCCATCCCTTAACCATCTTCCTGTTGTCAAATACTGGCACCCTGAAGAGTTTGAGCGCTTAGGTGAGATAGCCAAGGAGCTGGGGTTTAGCCATGTACGCTCAGGCCCACTGGTGCGAAGCTCTTACCACGCTGGTGAAGCTTAGGGGACATTTGCACCAACGCATGTCTGAGACACCATCAAAGCCAAAGTGTTATTCTAACGTTACTGTCATGATTCCCCTGCGCTTATGAATCCTGCACTCTCCCAGATTGGCCAACAAATGTCCCAACTGACGGGAGTACGGGCAATCATGAAGGATATTATCGAAACCCTGCGTCTGAATCGCGGTCAGGATCTTATTAACCTGAGTGCAGGCAACCCGCTGATTTTGCCGGAGGTCGAGCAACTGTGGCGAGAGTGCACCCAAGAACTCATGGCCAGTCCAGAATTTGGCCAAGTAGTGTGTCGCTACGGTACCAGCCAAGGTTATGAGCCGCTCATTGCCGCCGTTGTCGATGACTTTAACCGCCGCTATGGCTTGAACCTCAGTGAACAGAATGTGCTGGTGACCCCCGGCAGCCAAGCGATTTATTTCTTTGCTGCCAATGCCTTTGGAGGGGCTGCGGCGAACGGTCAAGCCAAGAAAGTGGTGCTGCCCTTGAGTCCCGAATATACCGGCTATGGTGGCGTGAGTTTGATGCCCCATACCGTAGTGGCCTACCGTCCCCGCTTAGAGATTTTTGAAACGGAGCACGCCTTTAAGTACCGTCCTGATTTTCAGCAGTTACAGATTGATGACACCACTGGGTGTGTAATTTTTTCGCGCCCCTGTAACCCCACTGGCAATGTTCTGACCGATGTGGAAGTGCGGCAAATTGCAGATCTGGCGGTGCCCTACGGGGTACCCGTGCTCATTGATGCCGCCTATGGCCCTCCCTATCCCAGCTTGAATTTTACGGAACTGGTGCCTGTGTTTGGTGGCAATATTGTTCACTGTCTCAGTTTGTCTAAGGCGGGCTTACCCGGTGAGCGGGTGGGGATTGCCATTGGCGATCGCGACATTCTCAGTGTTCTAGAAGCGTTTCAGACCAATGCGTGTATTCATGCCTCCCGCTATGGTCAGGCAATTGCTGCCTTGGCCATAGCCAATGGTGCCCTTGCCGATGTCTCACTAAATGTCATTCGGCCATTTTATCAACGTAAATTTGCTGTTTTAGAGGAAACCCTAAGAACCGCCTTACCTCAAGATTTGCCATGGTTCCTCCATCGCGGTGAAGGGGCGATTTTTGCCTGGCTATGGCTGCGGAATTTGCCAATGACGGATTGGGAACTGTACCAGCACTTGAAGCAAGCGGGGGTGATTGTGGTTCCCGGTAGCTCCTTCTTCCCCGGTCTGAGCGAGGAATGGCATCATAAGCAAGAATGCTTACGCATTAGCCTCACTGCCAGTGATGAGGAAATTGCTCTGGGGATGGAGCGCTTAGCAGCAACAATTAGCCAAATCTATCAAGACGCTTCGACCTACTCTGCCGGTCAGCAATGGCAGATTTCTGAAGCAGGTATGCGACCATAGACATTATGTCCATGGTTGAGCTTCGGAGATAGATGCTGCCTACATGATTGATGAGTTGCTGGAACTGTCACCCAATTGGGGGGTGGACACGCTGCTGTTGCTGGTGGTGTTGTTGGCGTTAGAAGCAATTCTCTCCGCTGATAATGCGATTGCTCTGGCAGCATTAGTACAGGGCATTGACGATCCGCAAGAGCAGCGCAACGCCCTGAATTTGGGGCTGGCCATCTCTTACATTTTTCGCATCGGCCTCATTTTTACGGCAAGCTGGGTACTCCAGTTCTGGCAGTTTGAATTGGCGGGCGCACTTTACCTCCTCTGGTTGGCGATCAAGTACTTTTTCTTCACAAACGAACCAGAGCACGAGCACGAACGGGTGATTCGCTCCTTTTGGCAAGCGGTACCCCTGCTGGCGCTGGCAGATTTGGCGTTTTCTTTAGATAGTGTGACAACGGCGATCGCCCTGTCGGATGAACGCTGGCTGGTGGTGCTGGGGGGCACCATCGGTGTCATTATGCTGCGGTTTATGGCAGAGCTATTTATTCGATGGTTAAAGGAATTTCCTCGCCTTGAAGATGCTGGCTACTTAACCGTCACCTTGGTGGGGTTACGGCTGCTTATGCGGGTTGTCAACCATGCCCTTGTTCCCCCTGACTGGCTGATGATTAGTCTCATTGCCCTGTGCTTTCTTTGGGGGTTTTCCAAACGGGCGACGGACGAGCCCCCTCCAGCCATAACCCCGCAAGCCCAGGAACCTACATCTCGTACACCCAAGAGGTAAGGGATGGCTCCCAAGGAACCAGTTCTTGCGTTTGGAACCAGAGGTTAATTTCGCGCTCTGCGGTTTCGGCGGCATCAGAGCCATGGATGATATTGCGCCCCACGTCCACACCAAACTCTCCACGCAGGGTGCCTGGCTCGGCATTCAGGGGATTTGTCGCGCCAATCATCTTACGGGCAGCGGCAATCACACCGCGACCTTCCCACACCATCGCTACCACAGGCCCTGAGGTAATAAAGTTCACGAGCCCCGGAAAAAAAGGTTTATCCTTGTGCTCGCCGTAGTGTTGCTCCGCCAGTTCGCGGCTCACCCGCAGCATTTTCAGACCTACTAATGTGTAGCCTTTTTGCTCAAATCGTTGGATAATCGTCCCCACTAGACCCCGCTGGACACCATCGGGCTTAATGGCTAGAAATGTCCGTTCCACGCAGTCGTTCCTCTGCTTGCACTACAGCATAAATTTTACGGGTTTAGAGGTACCAGATGGGGCTACCACTCTATCAAGTTGATGCATTTACTAAAACTCCCTTTTGCGGTAACCCAGCAGCCGTATGTGTTCTCCCAGTGTTCCTAGAGTCCGATCAGCTCCAGGCGATCGCTCAGGAAATGAATCTTTCGGAAACCGCCTTTGTGGTGCCCACGGCTGCGGGATTTGATCTGCGATGGTTCACCCCCGTGGCCGAAGTCGATCTGTGCGGTCATGCTACGCTGGCGGCAGCCCATGCCCTCTGGCAGCATCAGGGAGCGGTTGGTGATCTGCTATTTCATACCCGTAGCGGCACCTTGGTAGCCCGCCAAGCTGAGGACTGGATTGCCTTGGACTTTCCGCAACAACCGGTGCACTCCCTCGAGCATCCGAAACTCCTTGCAACACTCACTGCTGCCTTAGGGATTTCCCCCGTTTGGYTTGGTMAAACCGCCAGTGATTTATTTGTTGTCTTGGACAATGAAACCCTAGTGCAGCAGTTAAGCCCTGATTTTGCCCAAATTGCCACCCTGCCCTGTCGAGGGGTGATTGTGACAGCATTAAGCCATGCTCAGGATTATGACTTTGTCTCGCGCTTTTTTGCTCCGCAATTAGGCATTCCTGAGGATCCAGTCACCGGATCGGCTCACTGTAGCCTTTATCCCTACTGGCGAGAGCACGTTGCTAAGGAAACATTAGTGGGGTATCAAGCCTCGCGGCGAGGCGGAATCGTCAAAGTCCAAGGCGCAGGCGATCGCGTCATCCTCTTTGGTCAAGCCGTTACCGTGTTGCAAGGAGAACTGCTAGGACTGGACTAGAATTCAATGCCAGGTTGGGCTTTTATCCCTTGTTCGCGGAAGGGATGTTTCACGAGGGTCATTTCCGTCACTAAGTCTGCGGCCTCAATCAGAGCCGCAGGAGCACCGCGCCCTGTGAGAATCACATGGGTCATGGTGGGTTTCTGACTCAAACCAGCCAAGACTGTCTCCACCGCAAGGTACTCCAGTTTTAAGGCAACGTTAATTTCATCCAAAAGCACCAAGCGATACTCCGGATTTCTCAGGTAAGTGAGCGCTAATTCCCAGGCCGCTAGGGCATGGGCAATGTCCCGCTGCCGATCTTGGGTTTCCCATGTAAACCCTTCTCCCATGGCATGGAAGGCTAACTGCTCTGGCCAATGGCTCAGAACGGCTTTCTCAGCGGGTTCCCACGCCCCCTTAATAAACTGAATAATGGCCACGCGGTAGCCGTGCCCCAAAGAGCGGACAACCATTCCCAGAGCGGCAGTTGTCTTACCTTTACCATTGCCGGTATGGACGATGATCAGCCCCTTTTCGCGGTTGCGCTCTGCCAGTCGTTGTGCCTGCACCGCTTTACGTTGCTGCATTTTTTGGCGGTATTGCTCATCGCTTAGCATCGGATACCTTCCAAATTAGCAAAAATAATAAATAGGGTAGCTCTGACAGTCGAACTACCCTTGGCGGTCAAGATACCAGAAATTAAGCTATTTGATGCTGACTTTGGCGCCAGCCTCTTCTAGCTCTTTCTTGGCAGCTTCGGCATCTTCCTTGGTAGCCCCCTCTTTGACAGCTTTGGGGGTTGATTCCACCACTTCTTTAGCTTCTTTTAGCCCCAGCCCTGTCAAGGAACGGACGACTTTCAGAACGGCAATTTTCTTGTCGGCAGGAACGTCCTCGAGGATGACATCAAAAGCAGTTTTTTCTTCGACTTCCTCCGCAGGAGCGGCACCGGCAGCAACGGGAGCCGCCATCACCATGCCGCCGACCGGCGCAGCCGCACTCACGCCAAAGGTCTCTTCAATTTGTTTGACCAGTTCGGCAGCTTCTAACAGGGTTAGGGATTTCAATTTTTCGAGAATTTCATCGGTTGCAGCAGACATTGTTAACTCCTAAAGTGTAGTAAATAAAACAACAGGTGGATTCTCAAACAGAACCCAAAAGCAGGATGATCTATGCCGCCTCTTTGTCGGCGATCGCCTGCGTTGCCCGCGCCAAGGAAGCCGGAACTTCCTTGATGCCAATGGCAATCTTGGCCGTGACAGCGTTGAGGGCACCGGCAATTTGCGCCATGAGTTGCTCCTTGGAGGGCAGATCGCCGATGGCCTTGACTTGGGCTTCGTCAAGGGCGCGTCCCTCTAGGACACCACCGCGCAAGGCTGTCTTTTTCGTGGCTTTCTGGAATTCTTGGTAGGCTTTAATGGTGCCCCCCAAGTCATCCGTGGCCAACAAAAAGGCGGATGGTCCTTGCAAGAACTGGGTCAGAGGTTGCCAGTGGTCACTGTYTTTGACCGCCAGTTCCATCAGCGTGTTTTTCGTAACTTTGCAACTGGCATTGCACTTGCGCAAGCGCTGTCGTAAGTCCTTGAGTTCAGCATCGGTGAGACCTTGATAGTCAATCACCAGTGCCATTTGGGCTTGACTCAAGCGGTCTTTGAGTTCGGCTACAATTTGTTTTTTATTTTCTAGCGTGCGTCCCACGCGGATCACCTCCCTATGGTTTCAAGAAAAAACCCCAGCAGTGCTGCCGGGGCGATCGCCCAATCCCGCAAGATGGACATCGCAAACCTCAGCAGGACGATTATGTCTTGGCAGTCGCCAGACCCCTGCGGTCTTCGGTTTCAAGAACTCAATTTTTTGGGTTTGGGCAATAGGCAACTCCTCCTTAGGCCACGTCCGCCAGCTTCAGCTCCCGCAGGGCATTAATATCCACTTGGATACTCGGCCCCATGGTCGCCGTTACATAGACACTGCGCCAGTAGCGCCCCTTGGCACCGCTGGGTCGGTTGCGATCAATGGCCTCCTGCAAGGCTTTCAGGTTCACCAGGAGATCCTCAGCGCTAAAGCTCGCTTTGCCAAAAAGGACATGAACAATTCCGGTGCGATCGGCGCGGAATTCGACCTTACCGGCCTTAAATTCAGCAATCGCTTGGGGCAGATCAAAGGTCACAGTACCCGCTTTGGGAGAGGGCATGAGGCCGCGCGGCCCAAGAATTCGACCCACCTTAGCCACTTGGGGCATCATATCTGGGGTGGCAATCAGCAAATCAAAGTCCATCCGCCCTTTTTGGATTTCATCAATCAGCTCTTCAGACCCCACCACATCAGCACCAGCGGCACTGGCCTCCGTCACTTTTTCACCCCGGGCAATAACCGCCACCCGAATGGTTTGCCCTGTGCCTTTGGGGAGCGCCACAGTGGTTCGCAATTGCTGATCCGTATATTTAGGATCAATCCCTAGACGAATGTGGGCTTCTGCCGATTCCGGAAATTTAGCAGTGGCGGTTTYCTTGAGCAGTTGGAGTGCTTCAAGGGGKGGGTAAGGGCGATCCTCTACTTTGGCATAGAGGTCACGCAGTCGTCGCGAGAGTTTAGGCATTTGGTTAACCTCCACGGGGTGCAAGCGAAACTCGGTTTCTCCCCCAACACAACAATTTAACAGCGAACACACGAAAACCCCTTAGTCGGTGACGGCAACCCCCATATTCCGCGCCGTCCCTTCAATAATGCGCATGGCCGCCTCAATGTCATTGGCATTGAGGTCTGGCATTTTTTTCTCGGCAATTTCCCGCAGTTGGGCGCGGGTAATACTGCCGACTTGTTTTTTGTTGGGCTCCCCAGAGCCTTTCTCGATCCCTGCCGCTTTTTGGATGAGCACCGAGGCGGGCGGCGTTTTCAGAACAAAGGTAAAACTGCGATCTTCATAGACCGAAATTTCCACCGGTACGACGGTACCCACCTGATCGGCGGTGCGAGCGTTGTACTCTTTGCAGAACATCATGATGTTCACACCGTGCTGACCCAAGGCAGGGCCAATGGGAGGGGCAGGGTTGGCTTTACCTGCCTGAATCGCTAACTTAATAATTGCGACGACTTTTTTCGCCATAGTGATTGAGCGTCCTATCCTTCTTTTTCCACTTGATTCACTTCGAGTTCAACCGGTGTTTCGCGGCCAAAAATCGAGAGTAATGCTTTGAGCTTGCTGCGCTCAGGGCTGACTTCAATAACTTCACCCTCAAAGTCTTTGAACGGGCCACTGAGAACTTTGATCTTATCACCACTGTTGAGATCAATGCGGTGAACCGGCTCTTGCTCTTGGACTTTGCGGAAGATGCGATCCACTTCTGCCGCACTCAAGGGCATGGGTTTGACGTGCCCTCGCCCGCGGCCGGTACTCCGCCGTTGCTCGGCACCTACAAAGTTAATGACATTGGGGGTGTTTTTGATAACCTGCCATGCTTCATCATCAATCTGCCACTCACCGGTGTCTGGCGACTGCTGTGCCCGCACTTGAATGAGCACATAGCCCGGAAACACTTTTTCCTCAATGGTTTGGCGTGAGCCGTCTTTCTTGATTTTGATGATTGGTGTTTGGGGAATTTCAATGCGGAAGATACGATCAGCGACATCTAAGGTATGCAGCCGCTGCTCAATGGTGCTTTTAACCTTTTTTTCGCAGCCGGAGGCCACTTGCACAGCGTACCAAAATCGCTTTGCCGATTTTACGGATTCGTCATCCGTGGTACTCATGCTGTCATTGAGGGGATCCTGCTGATCGTAATCTGTAAATTCGCTAGCCATAGGCGCGTACGTGTAATCCTTGTGGGCTGCCTAAAAAATAAGTTTCGCCAACCAGCGAAAAAGTTCATCAACCAAGTAGATAACGACTGCTGAAAGAGAGACAATTAAAATCACAGCAGCAGATTCGCCAATTAAACGTTGGCGATCAGGCCACACCACTTTGTTGAGCTCTTCCTTGGTCTCGCGGAAAAACTCAGTGAGGTTGAAGCCACTGCTGGGCTTATCGCCTTCGGTGCTTTTGGTCACGGCGGAACTCCTTCGGGCACAGGGGCAGCCTGTTACTACCAGTCTAATTCAGCGCGATTTATTATCGTAGCAGGTTTCTTTAGTTTAGGGAATATCATGATCGAGAGTTTGCGATCTCGCACCCTCACCACTGGTCTTGGCGATGTGGTCTATAGAACAAATGACTTCAACCTCGGGGCTACAACGCCACCGCTGTTTTTTTGGCATGGTCTCGGGGGAGGCTCCAGTTCTTACGAGTGGTCAGCTGTGTACCCTGCCTTTGCTGCGGATTATCCTGTGTTTGCCCTAGATTTGCCCGGATGGGGTGCCTCTGCCCATGTAGCTCAGCCCTACACGGTTGCAGCCTACGCTGCCCACATCAGTGAATGCCTCAGCCAGCTAGCAACTGAGCCAGCGGTGGTGATTGCGTCTTCGCTGACGGCGGCGTTTGCGATCCAAGCGGCGATCGCCCAGCCACAGTACGTTCGTGCCTTAATTCTGGTGTGTCCAACGGGTCTGAGTGATTTTGGCCAAGACTACCGTCAGAGCCTCATTGCCCAATTGGCTCGCCAACCTTACCTAGATGTGGTCTTCTATCGGCTGGCGGTAGCCAATCCCTTGGGGGTGCGGTCGTTTATGGTGAATCAGCAATTTGCGCAGCCGCAACGAATCAGCCCACAGATGATTGCCACCTACACCCAAGTGGCGCAGGCAGAAGGGGCAGAAATTGCGGCACTGGCCTTTGTGCGCGGGGATCTCTGTTGCGATCTTAGCCATCGTTTGCCCCACTTAACGGTACCGACCTATATCGTGTGGGGCGAGCAGGCCAAGTTGCCGCCGCTGCGTGTGGGGCAACGCTTAGCTGAACTGAATCCAGAGGCGATTCGTGCCTTTGACACTGTGCCTGAGGTGGGGCTAACCCCCCAGTTGGAGTGTCCGGCGGTGATGATTAGTTTGCTGGATCGCTATTTGCAGCAGGTGTCGGGTCAAGACCATAGCGATCGCGCACAAGGTAGAGGGGACGCTGTTTGACTTCTTCGTAAATGCGGCCAATGTACTCACCAATGATGCCAAGGGTCAGCAGTTGCACCCCCCCCATAAACAAAATGGCCACCATGAGGGAGGGGTACCCGGGTAAGTCGGCACCAAAAAGCAAGGTGCGCACGACCAGCCACAGGGCATAGATCAACGCCACCCCAGAGATCATCAGGCCAACGTAGAGCCACACCTGTAGGGGCTTGACGCTAAAGGCAAAAATGGCACCTAGGGCAAAATTCCACAATTGCCAGTAGCTCCACTTGCTCTGGCCTTGACGGCGAGCTGGCCGTTCAAAATAAACCGCAGTTTGGCGATACCCCACCCAACTAAACAGTCCCTTCATAAAGCGTCCTCGCTCTGGTAATTGTTTGAGGGCTTCCACCACCCGTCGATCTAGCAGCCGAAAATCCCCCGTATTGGCAGGAATAGGCACAGAACTCAGTCCTTGCAGCAAGGCATAGAAGCCGTGCGCCGTCCATTGCTTCAGGAGCGACTCCCGCCGCCGCTGTCGGGTGGCATAAACGACATCAAATCCCTGCTGCCAGCGCTCCACAAGGTCAGGGATTACCTCGGGCGGGTCTTGTAAGTCCGCATCCATGGGGATAACCGCCAACCCCGTGGCAGCATCAATCCCAGCGGTGAGGGCAATGTCTTTACCAAAGTTGCGGGACAAATCGAGAATTTTAATCGTGGGGTGGCGATCGCGCCATTGGAGCAACCCACTGAGAGTGCGATCGCGACTGCCATCGTTGACGCAAATAATTTCGTAGGGCAACCCTAACTGTGTCAAGACTGGCAATAGTTCTTGAAATAGTGCATCCAGATTGGCTTCTTCGTTAAAACAGGGAATGACGATCGACAGGGTCGGTGGCAGGTTCCCCATACCTAGGGTTGGCGGGCAGTGGCGGTCGCTGGTAGGGTGGTGCCATAGACCGCGGGGCGATCGCCCTGGGCCAGTTGGGTGCTGCCATGACTATCCACCGCCCAAAGGGTTGCCTGCGCGTCCCCCATCACGTGGGTTTGAAAGAGCACCTGATCCGGGTACGTGTGGCTCCAGCCCAAAAGCGTTGCAACGTCATAGTCGGCTGCCGTGGGATACACTGTTGCCACATGGCCGCGCCCAGGCTGCCAAATCCAAGCGGCATCCGTGACGAGGTCTGACGCAAATAACCCCATAAACTGGCGTACCAAGAGACGATTATCGCGTTGCGACCACCCCACCGGCACTAATACCGCAATCAAGCCTTGGTGGCGAGGCACCTCTGCTAAAAACTCTCGCGGGACTTCCTGAAGGCTGTTGATGCGCTGGCGATCGCCCGTGTGCAGGTCGGTAATCTCCAATATGCTCGTTAACTGTTGCTCGAACGCCTGGGGTGCCGCCTGAAAGTAGAGGGTGGCTTCCGCCACATAACGACCATCGGGGGAAACGTAGCGGGCCGTCTGCTGGCGGTAGGAGAGGGGCTTTTGCGCCTTTAGGGCTGCCTCGTGTCCCTGCTCAATCCACGTCCACGGCAGGGGAAAAGGGCTTTGCAGAGGGTCAGTGGCCGTGGGCACTACTTGCAGCAACTGATCTGCCTTCGGTGGGGTTACGTCAGGTTGGGCAAGCGTCAGGGGGGGAACCACCACAGCCGTGAGTAGCGCACAGAGTGAGGAGGTTAAAATACCCCGCCACTGCTCAAATCGGGTTACCATTGGGTCACTCCTCCCCAGAAAACAGTGTGAGTGGGTTATGTATAGGTGGATAAGCGGGTCAGCCAAAAACGCCAAACAATCATCACGAGCCCTCACTTCTCTAGCATAGCAAGTGGCCTAGGCCGATCGCGGCGAGATTAACTATTTTTTATGATTTTATCAGAATTGCTCAAAAAAAGCCGTCAATTTCTATGCCAGCTGGCCACCATTGATCTACAGCGGCAGTGGTGTGCCGTTGCGCCCCACGCCCACCCCTTACCCGCAGAGGGTCTGCCCTACCCTTGCAATGCCAAGGGACATTTAGCTTGGGACAAAGGGGGACACCCGCTGTGGTTAGGACAGCGGATTACGGTTCCTACGGCAGTTCAGGGCTACGCTGTTGCGGGGTTAACGCTGCGGCTGGCGCTCACTTGGTGGGCAGATCGAGCCACAGTCTATGTGAATGGCCAGGCGGTACACCATGGTGATTTATTTGACCATTCCGTGCGGTTGTGCCTTGACGTGGCCGTGACCCCCGGCCAGACGTGGGATGTTGTCGTGGAATTGGTCAGTCCCCACCACGATGAGGGGGCGTTGGTGCGCTCGCAACTCCTATGGGAATCACCTGAGGGGGTTGACCCTGGGTTTGTGGCCGCTGAGCTAGAGATTCTAGAAACGTTTGCAGAACACGTAGAGGCCAACGCCCTCGCACCATTGCTCTCTAAGCTCTTGGAAACAGGGGGCGATCGCTTAGATCCCCTCCTCCATCACCTCCACGATCGCCTACAGGACTGCGCCGAACCACTGCGCCAATTTCAGATGCATCTGTGCGGCCATGCCCACCTCGACCTTGCTTGGCTGTGGCCGATTTCTGAAACGTGGTCTGTTGCGCAGGCCACCTTTGCCTCAGTGCTAGCCCTGAAAAAAAATTACCCAGAATTGACCTTTACCCATTCCACCCCGGCGTTATATGCCCATCTGGAACACCATGCCCCCGCTTTGTTTAGGGCGATTCAAACTGCTGTCGCGCAGGGCTGGTGGGATGTTGCGGCTGGACTGTGGGTGGAGCCGGAGTTAAACCTCATTAGTGGTGAGTCCATTGTCCGCCAACTTCTTTACGGTCAACACTACCTACAACAGGCGTTTGGGGAGGTCAGCCCCATTGCTTGGCTACCGGATACCTTCGGCTTTCCGGCGCGGTTACCTAGCTTCCTAACCGAGGCGGGGATTCGCTACTTTGTTACCCAAAAACTCCGCTGGAACGACACCACTCGCTTTCCCTACGGTTGGTTTCAGTGGCAGGATGCAGCGGGAGCACGCCTGCCCAGTTTGATGTCTGCCCCCATCGGCGAAGGGGTTGATCCGGTGAAGATGGCGGCCTATGCTCAGGAGTGGTTTCAGCAAACTGGCTCGCGGCGCAGTTTATGGCTGCCGGGGGTTGGGGACCACGGGGGTGGCCCCACCGCTGACATGGCTGAGATCGTGCGGCGTTGGCAGCGCTTAGGAGGGATTGGGCCGCAGTGGCAGTGGACACCGGTGCGCTCCTACCTCGATCAGTTGATGGCTGAAACCCCTCCTCAGGCCATCTGGTGTGATGAACTGTATCTAGAATTCCATCGCGGTTGCTACACCAGCCACGGCGATCAAAAAGCGGCTCACGATCGCGCCCAGCGGCAGTTGCAACAGGCAGAGCTATGGTCAACCCTAGCGGCGATCGCCACCGCTACCCCCTATCCCCAAACCACCCTCAAAGCTCTCTGGCAACAATTGCTGTTTAACCAGTTTCACGATATTCTGCCGGGTTCCTCTATCCCTGAGGTCTATGCCGAGGTTAACCCCACTTGGCAAACCCTCATTGATAGCACCCAAAACCTGCTCAGCCAAGCTCAAGCAGCCATTCTCACCGCGATCGCCGATGGATCTCCCCCAGAAACGGGTGCTATTCCAGTAGTGATCTTTAATGACTTGAATGGCGATCGCGCTGGGGTCATTCACCTTAATTTGGCGGATCTGCCCACAGGGGTTCCCTCGTGGCGCGTCTATTGCCCGCGCGGTGATTACGATTTACCAGCGCAACTCAACCTCCCCCAACAGTGCCTGAGCTTTTGGGCGCAAGACATCCCCAGTGTAGGCTATCACCTGCTGTGGGTGTGTCCGCGCTCCCAACCGGATGGGCTGCCAACCCCGCCCCTCGGCTATGTCCTTGAAAATGACTATCTCCACGTAGAGATTGACCCCACGACAGGGGAAATTACCAACCTCTACGATAAACTCAACCACCGCCCCTGCTTGGGAGGGCCGGGCAATCAACTGAGATTTTTCCGCGATCAAGGCCAGTACTGGGATGCGTGGAATATTGACCCAAACTACGCCCAGCACCCACTGACAGGGGCAACCTTAGAGTCCATTGAATGGGTTTGCTGGCATCAACTGGAGCAACGGCTGCGGGTGACGTGGCGATTCCAGTCTTCACGGATTCAGCAAGAGTATGTCCTGCAGTACCAGACTCCATGGCTGCGTATTGACACGTCCCTTGACTGGCACGAAGCGCATATTCTGCTAAAAGCCGCGTTTCCCTTGGCCATCAGTGCACCAACTATCACCTGTGAAACCCCCGGCGGTATCACAGAGCGCCCCACGCTTCCCAATCGTGATCTAGACCCCCATGCCCAAGCGAAGTGGGAGGTGCCCTTTCTCACGTGGGTAGATTTAAGCACGCCAGAGTATGGCCTGAGCCTCTTGAGCGATTGCAAGCATGGGGTGGATGCCCAGCCCCAACAACTGCAATTAACGCTGTTGCGATCGCCCACGTGGCCGGATCCCCACAGCGATCGCGGTGAACACCACTTCAGTTATGGCCTATTTCCCCACAGTCAATCGTGGCAGAAGGCACGGGTGCCCGATCAAGCAGCAGCCTTTAACCACCCCCTCACGGCGGCGATCGCCCCCCTATCAACCTCAGGTTCCCTACCCAGTCATGGCTCACTGCTGGCATGGTCTGACCCAAACCTCCACCTGATGGCGCTGAAGCAGGCCGAAGACGCTAGGGGCTGGATCCTGAGAGTGGCCGATGCCTACGGCGACGGGGGCACCTTCACCCTTCAGCCTAGCTTGCTACCGTGGTACCCCACAGAGCAGCACAACTTCTTAGAAGCTCCCCCGCAGTCCCTGCCGTGGCCAACCCGCTTAAAGCCATGGCAATTTCTAACGTTACGCTTGGGGATGGCAGCTAAGGGCTAGAACGGCACTTCGTCGAGATTCAAATCCTCTGGCGGCGGTGGTGCGACGGGCACCTTAGGGGCACTCTGAACACTACTGGAGTGAGCCACATGATCAACCACATTGCCCTCCACCGCATAAAACCGGCTGACAACCAATTCCGCTCGCTTTTCCTTAAAGCCTTCAGCACGGTCAATGGTATCCATCTTGAGGCGACCCTCAAGGATCAGGCGATCGCCCACATGGCACTCAGCGTGCATTTTTTGGCCAAGGCCACCCCAGCCCACTGCCCGCAAACTCATCGGTGGCTCCTCACTACGAATGCCCTGAAACTGCACCACCATGGTTGCCACCGCCATCTGGTTGTCTTGGGTATAACGCAGTTCCGGAGCCTCAATGACCTCGGCAAAGAGTACACAACTGTTCATGGTCCTCATCCCAATTCGAGAGCGCTTGTAGCCAGTGTGCCACCCTTTCCAGCCCATCGGGGTGTTTTTAACGATAATTGTGAAACCATTTGTACTTCTCGCGATCGCCACCGCAAAAAAGATTATAGTAAAAGCACAAGGATAAGCATAACGTGTTGAGTTGTCGGTAGCCTTTGAAAACTGATAGCATTGTAGGCTACAGCGAGCATTGACCGACTAAACAACTGACTAAAAAAAAATAGATATAACCCCCCAATAGCAAACGCTCACTGTTCTTGACTATGACCACTGCCGCCGAAAAAGTCCTGCTCAAACAGGGATCTCTTGTCCTCAAGCAATGTAAAAAAGCACTGCTGGAGCATGATATGGCTGCTCTTCAGCAGCAAGCACGTATTCTGCAGGTCGCTGCGGTTGCCTCGCGGCAGACGCTTGTTGAAGCCGAAGCACGGCTACTGGAGCAAGCTGCACATCAGAATCAGCCCCGGCGTGCTGCTGAGATTTTAATGAAGATCAAAGATTGCTTGGTTGCCTTGGCCGGCGATCGGGCAATGGCTGAAAGCCTACCCGATGTGCCCGCAGCGCCAGCGACCCCAGCGAAAAACCGCCCGTTTATTCAACGGCCACAGGATGATAGCTATACAAAACGCCTAGGGAATTATCTGGTTGAAGCAGAGTTAGTCACCCCAGCCCAAATTGAAGTTGCGCTTGCGGATCAGCGCTCTACGGGTGCTCGCCTTGGCGATATCCTAGTGGCGCGAGGTTGGTTACGCAAAGGCACCATTGAATTTATTATGGAGCGTGTGGTCGTTCCGGATCGGCGGATGGGGCAACCTGAAACGTCACCAGCCGCTAAGTCTCCCTCGCCTGCCAGTCCGGCAGTCAGTAACTCCGCCAACGATCGCGCCACCCTTATCGATACCCAGTTTTCCGGCCACGGCTAGGTAGTGCTCCTGCAACGTAAAGACACTGTGCCCATTCCCTATTCCGTCCATGTCCGCCAACGGGGCGATCGCGCCCTGCGGTGTAGTCCATTTTTACCCCAACTCTTCCGTGCGATGCAGCAAGGAAGTGTTGCGCTTTTAGAAATTGCTGCCCACAAGGGGGTGGAAGCGGGCTTTACGCGATCGCCACTGCCAGCCTTAGTAGTCGAAGCGGAACTGGATTGGTTGATCCAAGTTGGCCTACTGCGCCGTGAAGTCGATGGCCAAGGGTTGACCGATCGCTATCGCCTTACCCCCTTGGGGCAATCCCTCCTAGAGGAGCTGGCGACTCAAGACTGGTCAGCCTCCTGGGGCGATCGCCTGCAAAACCTATGGAACCGTTGGTTTCATCCCTAGCAGAATGTAACGGTTCTGTAATGAGCCGTAATGCAGTGTCGTATTTTCGCTACCATGCTCTATAGAGTGCCGTTAGCGACAGCGAGACACAGCGTTTTATGGTCAATACCGTAGCTAAGCCCGAGTTTGAAGAACTGCGTCCGGGCGTCAAAGCCCCCGCTCAAGAAACCATCCTCACCCCCCGCTTCTACACCACCGATTTTGAAGCGATGGCGGAAATGAGCATTACTGAAAATGAGGCAGAACTTCAGGCTATCCTTGAAGAATTCCGCACCGACTACAACCGCCACCACTTTGTGCGGGATGCGGAATTTGAGCAATCGTGGGATCACATTGATGGCGAAACGCGGCAACTCTTTATTGAATTCCTAGAGCGCTCCTGTACCGCAGAATTTTCTGGCTTCCTGCTGTACAAAGAACTGAGCCGCAAGCTTAAAGATCGCAACCCAGTACTGGCAGAATGCTTTGCGCTAATGTCTCGGGATGAAGCGCGCCATGCGGGCTTCCTCAATAAAGCCATGTCGGACTTTAACTTATCCCTTGATTTGGGGTTCCTCACCCAAAGTCGCAGCTATACCTACTTTGAGCCAGAATTCATTTTCTACGCCACGTACCTCTCTGAAAAAATTGGCTACTGGCGCTATATCACCATCTATCGCCATCTCGAGAAGCACCCTGAGCATCGCATCTACCCAATTTTCCGCTTCTTTGAAAATTGGTGCCAAGATRAAAACCGCCATGGAGACTTCTTTGATGCCATTATGCGTGCCCAGCCACAGATGCTGGATCGCCCCCGTTCCTTCTGGCAAAAACTTAAAGAAATGCCGCTCTCGTTGTCAGGCAAGAAATGGGCACGCTATTTCATGATCTGCTGGCTGCCACCCACCCTCTGGTGCCGCTTCTTCCTCCTGTCGGTCTTTGCCACAATGTACCTCAACGATCTGCAGCGTGCGAAGTTCTATGCAGCCATTGGCCTCGATGCCCGGGAGTATGATCGCGAGGTGATTGCTAAAACCAATGAGACTGCTGGGCGAGTCTTCCCCATTATTTTGGATGTCGATCATCCCGAATTCTACCCTCGCCTTGAGAAATGTGTTGAGAACAATGCGAAGCTCAGCGAGATCGCCCGTGCGGGCGGTGGGTTCCTGAAAAAGCTCCCCCTCTATCTCTCTAACGTGGTGCAAATGGTGAAGCTGTTCTTACTGCCAGTGAAGGCACCAACCTCCGCACCCGTTCGCTAAGGCATCCTCTCGTTAGCAAGATAAAAGATAAGGTCAGGGTTATGCTCAAGGGAGCATAACCTTTTTTATTATTTTGATAAAAATTATTGCTATAATGTTGCGAAACATTGCGTAAGTATGAAAAGATTCTAAAAGCTCTTTTTAAAAATGGGGATCGCTGAAATAGCCTATGGCGATGGGTTTGAACCTGTGATCAGATAAAAATCGACCTGTGGCAATTTCGTAGGATGGAGGTAGAGGTTTATTGCTTCGGAGTTGATCCCCGCGATGGATACCCCAGTGATTCCCCCCCCTACCTGTCGTTTTTGCTCCTTCTATCATTCCGAAGGGCGGCGTGGGGGAACGTGTGAAAAATTAAATGTGCCTGTGCGGGGGTTTTGGCGTGCGTGCTCCTTAGCAGTCGCTCCCACTAGGGCAGACTCCCTTCCCTCCTCATTGCAGACGGCAGTACCCCCAATTACGACATCTTTATTTTTCTTTGAGGATGATCCCGAAGCCATGCTGTAACCTCTTCAAGGGTAGGCTGGGCGGCGATCGCCCCTTTTTGGGTCGTCACTAAGGCACCGACAACAACTGCAAACTGTAAACAGTTGTGCTGCCAGTCTGGTTGGCGATAGTCTTCCGGTGTGCCTGTGAGCAATTGATAGAGCCATCCCGCCACAAACCCATCCCCTGCCCCCGTCGTATCCACAACTGCCATTGATGGGGGGTCAATCGTGTCAAGGTGGCCATGCCAACAGTAGCGAATGGGGGCACCGCCATCGGTAATGACAACGGCGCGATCGCCCACATTCCCCCATAAGCGCCCATAAACCACTTGGGGATCACTACTAGAGAAAAATAGTTCTGCCTCTTCCTTCGCCAGCTTGAGAAAATTGGCGGCTTCCAAAAAGGGGCGAATTTGCGCCACCGCTGCCTCGGTATCCGGCCAAAAAATAGGTCGCCAATTGGCATCGATTAAAATTGCTTTACCTTGGCTGTGCATCTGCTGCACGAGGTTCCGGAGAGTGGTTGCCGTTGGCTCAGCGGCTAAGGCAAGGGTTCCTGTGACCAGAAACTGCGCCGCTGCGACCTGCCTAGGGGAAATGGTGCTCCCTAGAAATTGGGTATCTGCAAAGGCTAAGGTATTGGTGGGGGCAAAGCCCACAAACTGGCGATCGCCCGTGGCACTCAATTTGACCCGCACCTGTCGAGTCGGCACACTGGGGATGGTCTCCATGCTACTAACATCCACCCCTATAGCGGCCAATTGCGATCGCGCTTGCTCCCCTAAGGCATCCTCGCCAACCGCCCCCAAAAATGCCGTAGGTACCCCCAGTTTGACCAAGCCACAGGCCACATTCGCGGGTGCGCCCCCCAGAAAACATTCCTTTGCCCCATCATCTCCTTCGATGCAGTCAAAGAGAACCTCACCGAAGCATAAAACAGTAGCCTCTGACATTGCTAATAATTTGCTATTAGTGGATTTAGTTTTTTCTATTGATCCCTAGCCTAGCGATTGCTGGGGGAGTGTGTCAAAATGGTAGCGATTCCAACATAGAAAGGTGCGCTGCAACTGTGTTTGTTCTCACGGGCTACGAGTATTTCCTTGGCTTTTTGCTCATTTGTGGGTTAGTACCGGTTCTTGCCCTTGCGGCCTCCGCCGCTGTCCGACCCAAGTCAGGCCGGATGATCCGCCTCACCACCTACGAATCGGGGATGGAACCCATTGGTGGCGCATGGATTCAATTCAATGTTCGCTACTACATGTTCGCGCTGGTGTTCGTTATTTTTGACGTGGAAACGGTGTTTTTGTACCCTTGGGCAGTGGCCTTCCACCAGTTAGGGGTGCTGGCCTTTATCGAAGCCTTGATATTCATTGCCGTGCTTGTGGTTGCCTTGGTCTATGCATGGCGTAAGCGCGCGCTGGAATGGTCGTAGCTATCCTGCAACTCTCTGACTTTGTATGTATCTCTCTCTCGCCGTTCTGCAATAGTGTTGGAGCCAACCCATGACTGATACCCCCCATAGCGATGCCCCTATTGTTGAGGCAGGCCCGATTAGCCGCTGGTTGCAGTCTCAAAACCTGACCGTAGAATACTTAGGGCTTGATGCCTCTAGAGTAGAGCTGCTGAAGGTGGAGCGCGATTGTCTGTTAGCCGTTTGTCAAGCACTTTACGCCGATGGCTTTAACTATTTACAGTGCCAAGCGGCCTACGATGCTGGTCCGGGGCAAGAGTTAGTGAGCACCTACCATCTCATTAAGCTGAGCGATGCGGCCGATCGCCCCCCAGAAGTTCGCCTCAAGGTATTTGTGCCGCGGGATGATGCTCGGGTTCCTTCAGTGTATTGGATTTGGAAAACAGCGGACTGGCAAGAGCGGGAATCCTACGATATGTTTGGCATTGTCTATGAGGGGCACCCCCACCTGAAACGGTTACTCATGCCTGAAGATTGGGTGGGCTGGCCTTTGCGCAAGGATTACATCACCCCTGACTTTTACGAACTTCAGGAAGCTTACTAGCGATCGCCAGTGGCTGTTCCCACCGATGCGGCCTACTGGTATAGCTGGGCACAGGTTCCCGGCATTGGGCCGGTACTGTTGCAACGCCTACGGCAACACTTTGGCACGCTGAAAGCGGCATGGGAGGCGCCGCTGCGTGACCTAGGAGCCGTAGAGGGGATTGGCACAAAACTCTTGGCGGTGATTGAGCAGCAGCGATCTAGCGATACTCCTGAACGCGCCTATGCGGAGCATGCTCGGCAAAACCCGCAGCATTGGGTCTATGGTGACACAGGGTATCCCCACCTCCTCACGGAAATTCCGGATCCACCCCCCCTGTTGTACTACGGTGGCACCTTAGGTGCGAGTGTCTTCACGTCGGCACAGGGGGCGATCGCCATTGTGGGCACCCGAGATCCATCGGAATACGGTCGCCGCTGGGCACGCAAGCTGGGATACTGCCTAGGCCAAGCTGGCTTTGTCGTGGTCTCGGGGATGGCCGCTGGCATTGATGCTGAAGCCCATTGGGGCTGCCTTGAGAGTGGTGGCAGCACCATCGCCGTTTTAGCCACTGGGGTGGATATGATTTACCCACCTGAAAACCAAGCTCTGTATTGGCAACTGGTACAGCGCGGTGCGCTCTTGAGTGAGTATCCCCGTGGTACTAGTCCGGATCGCGCTCAGTTTCCGCGCCGCAATCGCATTATTGCTGGTCTGTGCCGCGCGGTCATTATTGTTGAAGCCCCCTTCAAATCCGGTGCCCTGATTACGGCACGCTATGCTGCCGAGTATGGCCGCGATGTCTATGTTCTGCCGGGTCACCTCGATAACCATCGCTCCAAGGGGGGACTTAGCTTAGTGAATCAGGGAGCACACATTATTTTGGGGGAAGAAGCACTGCTGCAACAACTGGGGCAAACGCCTCCCCTTCAGCTACCCTCTCCCCCAGCCGTGCCACAGCTGACGCCTCAACAGCAGCAAATTTTGCAAACCCTGAGTCACCTCAGCGTCCAAGGGCACACTGGCAGCATTGCCTTTGATGACATTGTGCAGGCAGTACCCCTCGATACCGGCACTGTGGCGGCTGAACTGCTGACCCTAGAACTTCTCGGGGTGGTGCAGCAGGAACCCGGCAACCGCTATCTTCTCCCCTAGCTATCCGCTAGAGACTGTGTCAGGGCATACTCGTAGCGAAGTAGCTCCAAGCTGCGCTCACCGTAGCGATCGCTAATGTGTTCACGACAGCAGGCGATTGCAAACTCGTCTAGTTCCTCAGCCGTAATACCGTACAGATCGGCAAACACCTCAGGGGTAACGCGACAAAACCGCGGACGCTCAGCATAAATTTGGCAGCGGCGGGTGATTGGCTCAAAGTGAATACACCAGCCATCCTCACCAATCAGGGATTGGTACAGGGCAAACTCAGCCTCATCAAGGATGGTGGCCACCTCTGGGCGATCGCTCAAGTCGAGATAGCAACACGCCCCACAGCCTTGCATACATTGCCATGTTGCCATGCTTAGAGTGCTCCAACCTGCCGTAAAATAGAACCACAATGACCTACCGCTGATTGCTCGGGAGAACCTATGGGAATCTTCAACGGAATTATTGATTTTGTCGCCAACATTAACTTTGAAGTCATTGCCCAACTGACGATGATTAGCATGATTGGTCTTGCTGGCCCTATGGTGGTGTTCCTCTTGGCTGTGCGCCGTGGTAACCTTTAAGTCCCGCTAGAGGAGGCAGGGTGCCTTGAGGGCAAAAATTTTCTGGAGAACGTCCTCCACCACCTTGTCAGGGGTTGAGGCTCCCGAAGTCACCCCAATAGTCACTGGGCGATCGGGAAGCCAGTTTTCGGCTACGGTTAACTCCTGATTGAGCGGTTTATGCTCAATCCGATTGCCAGGCCCGATGCGATCGGCAGCGTCAATATGGTACGAGGGAATGCCGTGCTCAATAGCAATTTCTTGGAGGTGGGTTGTATTGGAAGAGTTATAGCCCCCAATCACCACCATCAAATCAAGGGGTTCCTCAACCAAGGACAGCATGGCATCCTGCCGCTCTTGGGTGGCATCGCAAATGGTATTAAAGCTTTGGAAGTGATTGTTCAGTTGGTCGGGGCCATACTTTTGCATCATCGTCCGCTCAAATAACTTACCAATCTGCTCTGTTTCACCCTTGAGCATTGTTGTTTGGTTGGCAATCCCCACCCGCACCAAGTCTCGATCTGGGTCAAAGTCCGCTGATGCTGCCTTGGCAAACTTTGCCATAAAGGCATCGCGATCGCCCCCATGGAGAATGTAATCGCAAACGTAGCGGGCTTCCTCAAGGTTCAGCACAATCAAGTACGTCCCCGCAAAGGAACTCGTGGCAATCGTTTCTTCGTGATTATATTTACCGTGAATAATTGAGGTGAAACTCACTTTTTTGTGCTTCTCAACGCTGTGCCACACTTTTGACACCCACGGACACGTCGTATCCACAATGGTGCAGCCGCGCTCATTGAGTAACTGCATCTCCTGCACACTTGCCCCAAAGGCAGGCAGAATCACAACATCCCCCTGCGCAACATTGCTAAAATCCTTCACGCCGTTAAGGACGGGAATAAACTCCACCTGCATCTGCCGCAGCCGCTCATTCACCGACGGATTGTGAATAATTTCGTTGGTAATCCAAATCCGCTCTGTGGGAAAGTGAGTGCGGGTTTCGTAGGCAAGGGCAACGGCGCGCTCCACCCCCCAGCAAAAGCCAAAGGCTTCCGCCAAACGAATAGTGACATCGCCGTGCTGCCAGCGGTAGCCATTATCACGAATTTGCTGAATGAGAGAACTTTGGTACTCTCCTTGAAGTTGTTCGTTGACTACTTCCCCGTGGCCAAACCCTTTGCGGTGATAATTTCCAGAACTGTGTAGCGATCGCTTAAAGGCGCGGGTATCCATAGGTCTCCTCATGCAGCAACCTAGAGGTATTGTGACATACTCCCCGCCCTTCCCTTACCAAGCAGTCCTCAGACCAACGTGGCCAGATACTTGGCAAAGGCAATTAACTCATCGCGATGCCCGCTCATGGTGACTTGCGTGTGCTCAGGCTGCGGCTCTAAAACTAATTGAACCGTTTCAACCCGCTGCGCCCCGCGCCAGTAAAACCACGGTGCCACAGGCGCCAAGCCCACCAAGCCAAAGGCTAAAATCCCGCCTTTGGGAAATAAAACCGTCAGCGCTAGGGCAATACAGGTGGCTCCAGCGACCGCCAAGCCAAAGAGGAGAGCCGCTAAAAAACGACTAGCGGCCACGGTTCCCTGAAACGTAACCTGTCGGCCATCGCTGCTCACCGAGTGCAGCCGATACCCTCGCTGTTGAAAATACTGCTTCAGCAGGTCGCCCACCTCGGCGACTGGACGGGCGATCGCCCACACCTTTGTTTCTAAGCGCTCCTTCGTGGAGGCTCGCACAAAAAAGACAAAGCCAATGGCTAATAGACTGGTGAGCAACAGCGTGGATGGATAAACTAAATCAGTTGGCATAGCAGTATTCCAAATTATTGGGCGCACTAAGGGGTCCGCCGTGGCAAGGGTTGCTGCGTGGGCTGATTGCGCATTTGCACAAGGGGTTCTTGAGGATTCACCAAATCTATAAAAACAATTTGGCGCGGATCCAGATAGTCAGGGAGTTGCTGCAAATTTACCAAAGCCATCAGTTGTTGCTCAAGGACATGGCTGTTCCACTGCACTGCGCCAAGATGCACGGGTGCCAACGGTGTTTGCACAACTAAGTTTTGCTCATTGCGCCAGTCTATCGCAATAATCGGCAGGGATTGGCGTTGCAGGAGGCGGTAAAGCTGCTGCCATTGTTGTTGGCGATCGCGGGAGACCGCCAGCAGATTGGGGCGAGATGGCGTACTCACTGCCACAAAGTACCCCTGAATCATCAGTGTGGGAGCCGGATTCAGGGCAGTTGCTTGGTAACTGGTACTAGGAGCCACCGCCCCTGTCGCGTCAATAAACCAGCGACTAGCAGGGCCTTGGGGTTGCCCCCCTTCACTGATCACCAAGCACTGGCGACAGGTGGTGACGGCCACGGGTAAGCGTTCCTGTACCTCAACGATGAGCTGGGGAGGAAAAAGTTGGCGGGCAATGGTGACTCGCTGTAGCGGTAAGGTTGCCTCTAGGCTTTGAATCAGGGGTTGAGGCTGTAGCCGCAGCAGGGATTGGGGATAATCTAGGGCTAGCTGGGCTTGAATGGCCGTTGTCTTGAGCAACACATTGCCGCGAATCTGCACTTGATCGGGGCGACGAATAATCCAGTCGGGCAGTGTCAGCCCCCACMCCAGCCCGCCAGTCAACCCCAACAGCACCATTGTTCGCCATAAACCAGCTAGTTGCCGCCAGCGACGCTTACTTTGCAGTTGACGGCGGCGTTCACGGATGGCATCGTTGGCCGCTGCACCTTGGCGGGAGGGATTTACCATACCCACTGCCTCAGAAATCTTGGGAATTGGAACCTTAAATGTAAACTCTTTGTCATGCTTGGTGATAAGATACCCGTTGTCAATTGTCGTCTTGACTGCCTCCATCTTATAAAGGGTCAGCACCATGCCCGTTACCACCTCTGCCAACTGGTCAAGATCATCCCTCCTGCTTGGGGTTGTACTGCTGGGAGTACCGACCCGAGCGGTGCTGGCTCAAACAGCGTCGCCAAGCGTTGAAATTGTAGCTCCGACCCCTCCCGCCGGTGGCTCGGTCTATACCATCGAGGGGGGCAAACGACTCATGGATGAGGCGGCAGCAGCAGTGAGTGGCCGTAACTATCCCTTAGCGGCACGGAAGCTGTTGGAAGCGCGTACCGTGATGAACCAACTATCCAATTTTTACCAATCCCTGAGTTCAAGTTTTTTGGGGATTGATAGCAATGCCGCCGACAGTAGCCGACGACGGGCACTGGAAACTGCGCAATTGCGAGATCAAGCCACATTTCAGCTTGCCCTTGTCTATCGGGCAAATAACCAACCAGAGCTAGCGGTGCCCCTGCTTGTGGAAATTATCCGCAGTCAAAACCCCACCCGCGAACTGGGGCAAAAAGCGTATCAGCAATTGCTAGAATTGGGCTTTGTGGATGTGCCGTTTCCGCGCGCTGGCACGGTTCCGGCAGCCACGGGAACGCCGGCCACGCCAACGCCTAGTAACTAACCTGTCCATGATGGTTTCTGACGTATCTACCCCTCAAGGTCGTGAGGTGCTGCCACGGCAGGCGATTGTCGATCGCCAAACCAAGGAGACCCGTGTTCACGTCGAGATGTGCTTAGACGGCACGGGAATAGCCCACAATCAGACGGGAATTCCCTTCTTGGATCATATGCTGGATCAGTTGTGCTCCCATGGCTTACTAGATTTACGGGTGCAGGCCACCGGAGATACTCACATTGACGACCATCACACCAATGAAGATGTGGGAATTACTTTGGGGATGGCCTTAGACCAAGCCTTGGGCGATCGCCGGGGTATTCAGCGGTTTGGCCATTTTGTTGCTCCCCTTGATGAAAGTTTAGTGGAGGTGGCACTGGACTGCTCCGGTCGCCCCCACCTCAGCTACGGACTGACCATTCCAACTCAACGGGTGGGCACCTACGATACCCAACTGGTACGGGAATTTTTTGTGGCGCTGGTGAACCACAGCCGCATGACCCTGCACCTGCGGCAGCTTGACGGCTTGAACTCTCACCATATCATTGAGGCCACCTTCAAAGCCTTTGCGCGGGCACTACGGATGGCGATCGCCATTGACCCACGACGTGACCAGCAAATCCCTAGCTCTAAGGGAATCATTCAAGCCTAGAGCGCAATGGGGTATGATAACTCTTGCAGTCTATCTGCGCTTGATTCATGGGCTGCTSGGGTGCATGRGCCGCCATAACCACTGATCTGGCCAGCTTAGCCTGTAGCGTAACCCTACTTAAACCTTAGTCAACAGAAAGCAGGACACTATGGAAGTCAACGATCTCGGCTTAGTGGCAACCGCGATGTTTGTACTGGTGCCAACGGTGTTTCTCATTATCTTGTACGTGCAAACAGAAAGTCAGCAGAAAAGTAACTAATATAGATCTCTATGGCACTAGTTCGATAACGTCTATGTGCCAAGGTATCTAGAGCATGTAGGTTTTATCGTGCCTGTGACTGCGGCTGATCTTTCATTGTTGTGCGTTGCGCCAACCCACGTCTATCGAGGGTGGTCGATTCTCCCTAAAGCTGGAGAGGCCATTGCCCATCTAGGGCAGCGTGCCTTGGTGGTAGCCTCTCCACGGCGCTACCAATCCATAGAGGCAGACTTAGGGGCGATCGCCCAACGCCTTGAGTTAAAGGTGGGAACCTTTCACGGTGAATGCAGCGAAGCGACCCTAACCACATTGCAGCAGGAGGCAACGGATCACCGGTGTGATCTCATCATTGGGATTGGGGGTGGGAAGGCTCTTGATACCGCAAAGCTACTGGCAGATCAATTAGGCGTGCCGGTGGTTACGATTCCTACCTCAGCAGCAACCTGTGCAGCATGGACGGCCTTAGCCAATATTTACACCGAGACTGGCGCTTTTGCTTACGATGTTCCCCTAAAGCGCTGCCCCGATCTCCTGCTTCTAGACTATGCCTTGGTACAGAGTGCCCCCAAGCGCACCCTAGTAGCGGGTATTGGCGATGCTCTTGCCAAGTGGTACGAAGCCTCTGTGAGTAGCGGCAGCACTCAGGCCACCCTCACCGTCGCCGCAGTTCAGCAGGCGCGAGTTTTGCGGGACTTGTTACTACAGCAATCTGTGAGTGCTCTCAACGAGGTGGGTAGCCCTGCTTGGGAGAATGTTGTGGATGCCACCACCTTAGTAGCGGGGATGATCGGTGGCCTAGGGGGTGCCCAGTGTCGTACTGTTGCTGCCCATGCCATCCATAATGGCCTCACCCACCTGCCCCAAAGTAAGCGCACCCTCCACGGCGAAAAAGTGGCCTACGGCATTTTAGTGCAATTACGATTGGAAGAATTGGTGCAGGGGAGTCAACTAGCGACCAGTGCGCGGCAGCAACTGTGCCAGTTCTATGAGCAGGTGGGCTTACCTCTAAATCTTGAGCAGTTAGGCTTGCAGGAGGCAAGTTTGGCACAACTCCAGTACGCGGCCACCGTGGCCTGTGCGCCTGAGTCGGATATTCATTACCTGCCCTTTGCCGTGACCCCGGAATTAGTGCTAGAAGCCATGGTGTCCACGCTGGTCGGCTATACCTCTAAGGTGATGGATGGGAGTGCCCGTTGAATGGGTCTAGATTGGATTGCGCCCGCCGATCGCCTCGGAACATTACCCCCTTACGTCTTTGCGCGTCTTGACGAGCTAAAGTTACAAGCCCGCCAGCAAGGTCTGGATCTCATTGATTTGGGGATGGGCAACCCCGATGGTGCGGCACCCCGCCCAGTGATTGAGGCGGCGATCGCTGCCTTTGAGGAACCCAGCTATCATGGCTACCCGCCCTTCGAGGGAACAGCGGTATTCCGGCAAGCGATTACCCGCTGGTATGACCGTCGCTACAATGTCTCCCTCGATGCCGATGGCGAAGCCCTGCCGCTGTTGGGGTCTAAGGAGGGACTGACTCACCTCGCCTTGGCCTACGTGAACCCAGGCGATGTGGTTCTGGTTCCCAGCCCCGCCTATCCGGCTCATTTTCGCGGGCCGGCGATCGCCGGTGCCAATATCTATCCTCTTATCCTTAAGGCTGAGAAACAGTGGCTTATTGACGTGAGCGAGATTCCCACAGATGTGGCTCGCCAAGCCAAGGTGCTGTACTTTAACTACCCGAGTAACCCCACCGCCGCTACTGCTCCTCGCGCATTTTTTGAAGAGATCGTAGCCTTTGCGCGGGAGTACCACATTCTCTTGGTTCATGACCTGTGCTATGCCGAGCTGGCTTTTGATGGCTATCAGCCCACGAGCCTGCTAGAAATTGACGGCGCCAAGGAGATTGGAGTGGAGTTTCACACCCTTTCGAAAACCTACAATATGGCGGGCTGGCGGGTTGGCTTTGTAGTGGGCAACCGCCATATTATCCAAGGGCTGCGCACCCTGAAAACAAATTTAGACTATGGGGTTTTTTCGGTGCTGCAAAAGGCTGCCGAAGTTGCCCTGAGCTTGCCGGATAGTTATTTGACCGCGGTGTGCGATCGCTACCGCCAGCGACGGGATTTTTTAATTCGCGGCTTGGCAGAACTTGGCTGGCAGATTCCGCCCACAAAAGCCACGATGTACTTGTGGGTGCCGACTCCTCCGGGGCTTGGCTCGACGGACTTTGCCCTGAAGCTCCTTCAGGAAACTGGCGTGGTTGTGACTCCGGGCAATGCCTTTGGCGAGGGGGGTGAGGGCTACGTGCGCATTAGCTTAATTGCCAACTGCGATCGCCTAGGGGAAGCGTTGCAGCGGATGGCTCAAGCTAACATCCGCTTTTCGAGTTTGGCCCCCTAAGACGGTACAATGCAGAAGCATTCAGCTACAGCATTGAATGCCTTTGATTATTTTTGGTTATTTTGTTGTTGTCAATTTCACCCTTAATCCATTCCTATGAGTTTAGACCTCAGCCGTATTCCTGCCCAGCCCAAGCCGGGAGTGATCAACGTTTTAGTGGAAATTGCCGGTGGCAGCCGCAACAAATACGAGTTTGACAAAGACATGAATGCCTTTGCCCTCGATCGCGTCCTTTACTCAGCGGTGAACTATCCCTACGACTATGGCTTTGTCCCCAATACCCTCGCCGATGATGGGGATCCCCTCGATGGCTTGGTAATGATGGATGAGCCAACCTTTCCGGGCTGTGTGATCGCGGCACGTCCCATTGGTATGTTGGAAATGATTGACAGTGGCGATCGCGACGAAAAGATTCTCTGCGTGCCTGCTGCAGATCCCCGCTATGCCGAGGTCAAATCCCTCAAAGATGTGGCACCGCACCGCCTAGAGGAAATTGCTGAATTCTTCCGCACCTACAAAAACCTGCAAAAGAAAATTACCGAAATCCTTGGCTGGCAGGATGTGGATGCCGTGCAGCCCTTAGTGGAAAAATGCATTAAGGCTTATAAGGGCTAGTGCCTCACGAGCACACGCTCTAAAAAGAGACGGGTACGCTCCTGCTGCGGATGGCGGAATAGCTCGTGGGGCGACCCTTCTTCAATAATCTGCCCCTCTGCCAAAAACACCACCCGACAGGAGACCTCGCGGGCAAACTGCATCTCGTGGGTGACAACCACCATCGTCATCGCCTCCTCGGCCAACTGCCGCATCACCGCCAAGACATCCCCCACCAGTTCCGGATCAAGGGCAGAGGTGGGTTCATCAAAGAGGAGAATTTGCGGTTGCATGGCGAGTGCCCGGGCGATCGCCACCCGCTGTTTTTGCCCGCCCGAAAGTTGGTTGGGGTACACATGCCGTTTCTCTGCTAGCCCCACCTTTGCCAGCAAATGCTCGGCCATGTCCGTAGCCAGGCGCTTTGGTAGTTTGCGCACCAGTATCGGCGCTTCGATAATATTTTGTAGCACCGTCATGTGGGGGAACAAATTAAAGTTTTGGAACACCATCCCCACATCGCGGCGAATCACCTTCAACTGTTGCGGCGTAGCCACAGGCGGCAAGCGATGACCAAGGATGACAATGCTGCCGGACTGATAGGTTTCGAGGCCATTCAAACATCGTAGCAAGGTACTTTTACCGGAGCCACTGGGGCCAATGAGTGCTACAACTTCTTGCTTGGCTACCCTAAAGTCAATGTTTTTTAGCACATGGCGATCGCCAAAGTACTTGTTGAGGTTGCGAGTTTCAATCAAAATCTCTGGTGCTGCCCCTAGGCCATTCATGCCAACCTCCAAGAATACTCTTTGATATTTTCATCCCTAATCAAACTCTAGACAAATCGGCTTATAGAAACCGGAGGGTTCGGGAACCGGATAAAACCTCGCTCGTTCCCGACGGGGATACAGAACGGTTCCCGCGCCTACGGCAGTAGGGAGAGTCAGCCTTGACATTCTTCGATATACCGTTTCACTGTCTGGGCTGAAACGTTCCCGGTAGTACCCCAATAATAACTGTGTGCCCAGAGTTGGGATTTTTCATGCAGGTTTTTGAGATGTGGAAATTCCATTCTGAGCCGTCTTGAACTGTACCCTTTCATGATGGTCACCGCCTGAGAAGCTGACATTCTAGGAGGAAACGACACAAACACATGAACATGATCCATCAAGGTTCGGTCTACCTCAATGGCGATTAGTTCCATATCGTTGTTTTCAATCGCTTCAGTCACATACCTTTTGGTTGCTTCAATGATTGCTTCGTTGGTAAATATTTTGCGGCGCTTGAACGGAATCCAGACAAAGTGATGTCCTGACTGATACGTGCAATGACGAGTCGATTTTAGCTGTATGCCATCTTCTCTCATACGGTTGCTATTCACGTAAATCGGCATCTATAATAACTGCATACCATCTTAACCCAATGATGTTTTTAGCCGTCCAAAAAGATATTTTTCAACCTGACAAGCAGCTTGCTCAGTTGCTTACTGAGTTAGCGCGTCTTGCCAACAATCTCTACAACCAAGGCGTGTATGAGTCTCGGCAATACTTCTTTGAGCAAGGACGGAAACCGTTCAAGGTTCTGAAGTATGTCAACCTCTACTTTTGCTTGGAAAACGACATCGATACGATCATCTACGGTCGAAACAACGGGCAGAAAGATGAAATCAATTTGGGTGCAAAAACGAATCAGGAGTTCGTGCAAATTCCGCACTACAAGCTGTTTGGACGAATTAAGCAGCTTTGTTTAATTTTCGGGATTCGATTAGTCGAAACCGAAGAATCGTATACGTCTCAAGCCTCGTTTTTTGATAATGACTTCTTGCCTACGTTCGGCGAAAAACCTGAAGGGTGGAAGGCATCAGGAAAACGAATTCTTAGAGGTCTGTATCGAACTGCTCAAGGATGGCTTATCAATGCAGACTGTAATGGAGCCTGCAACATCATGAGAAAGGTAAGCACAAAGCTCAATATCGATTTGAGTGGAGTGTGTAGAGGGGCTGTGGCAGCCCCTTCTAAGGTCAAGTTAGAGCAGATTGGCTTTGCTCTAGCCTAACTCAGAGAAGCCTCGCCGTTCCACGGCGGGGAGTGTCACTGGTTCTTAAAGGCATAGGAGCCACGATACTGGGTGAGCTGCCCCAATTCGGTTAGCGATCGCGTTCCTGAGTAGAGTTGATCATTAATTTCCCACGTAGGATAGCCTTGAATCCCCTTTGCCCGGCAGCGCTCTACTTGGGGGTTGGCACCATTGGGATCACATTCAACGTAGGTGAGTTCACGGACGGCTTCTTTGCCAAATAGTTCTTTTTGATCGTGGCAGTGGCTACACCAATAGGCACCGTACATCACGGCACCGCTTTGGGTTAGATGGCGTGCCAAGGCAATTTCCGCAGGCCCAGAGGTATTGACGATGGGTATCCCAGGGCCACTGTCATCCCGCACCATCGTTGTGTTGTAAACGCCAAATACCCCCACCAGTGTAATCACTGCTACAATAAAGCCTGTAAAAAATAATTGGCCGCGATCGCCCCAGTCATGACCAATCACTGCCAATACTAAAAAGGCCCAGCTAAAGAGAGCGGAGGCAATACAGTAGGGGCAAGACGCTTGAATGGCGGTGGCCAAAATGTACATTAAATAGCTACTAAAGGCCGCCATGGCGGTGGCACCTATAAATAGCAGCATCCACGTCGTGCCCTCTGCGCGCTTGCGCAACTCCTTTTGTTGGGGCTGGTGCAGCAGCAGTGGGAAGAGTGCCAGCGACAGCATCCCTGTGTAGGCCACAAACCCCAATAGGGATAGGGGAATGCCAAACACAGTTGCCCACGGGCTATTGAGTACAATGTCGCAACCATTGGTTGGACAGGTGACATCCTGATTGGTTAACTTTGCGATCGTCAAGTAAGCGGTAACCGCCATCCCCGCAAGGGCAATACCGCTAATAAACCAGCGGGACCAGCGATGAATCCAAGGAGTTGAGCGACGTCGAACCATAGGTTAACCTCCGGGTGACACCGAGGACACAAGCACCCTCAGGAATTTATCCAGTTCATTATAGCTTGAGAGGTAAGCTGCCTTAGACAGGGCAGCACCTAGGTCAACAGACGGGGCATTGGGGTATGAGACCCCCCATCCGGGCAGGCCAACGCTATAGAATTGAAAGGAATAGGGGTAGGGGGATACCGTGGTGTGTGCTTGGAACAGCGTCGTCAAACTCGCAGCCATGAGCCACAACTAAATAGCCAGAGGATCGCAGTATGATTACGACAGATGCAAGATGTAGTTGAGTCTGAATTTCAGCAACAAGTGGAGCGCCTCCATCGGTTAACGGTTTACATGCGATGGAGTATGGTTTTTGTGCTGTGGTTGACGGTGGGGCTAGCCAGTTTGTGGGGCTTTCGCTACGAGATGAGCTTGCTCAAGGAGCATTTTACGTGGGCCGCTCTGCGCTACGGCATTATGTTTAATCGTCTGCCTTCGTTGGGCTTAGCGTTTTGTATTGGCCTCACCCTCAGTGTTCTCTACTGGCAGACCCGCAATATTTTGTGGGGGCGATCGCCCAAGTGGCAACAACGGTTAGAGAAACAAGTGTTGCGTATTCGCCATCAGGGAGCGCAGCATCCCCTATGGCATTGGGTGTGTCGGTGACACTGACCAACCGTTGAGGGTGGGAGTCAGACTTTTTCGATGGGGGGTCGCCCTAGCAGCCCTTGAGGGCGCAGCAGCAGGATAAGAAACAAAATGCCAAAGGCCACTGCATCACGAAAGCCGGAGGCTGCAGCGGGAATCATCGCTTCAATTAACCCAATCAAAAACCCTGCCAGCATGGTTCCGGGTAAGCTCCCCAGCCCCCCCAAAACAATGACAGCTAAGCCCTTAAGACCAAAGGTGACACCAAACTGCGGGCCTGTGATACTGACACTAGAGGCAACAAGGGTACCGGCAACTGCTGCAAGGGCACTGCTAACAAAAAACGTCAGGGTAATGATGCGATCGCCATCAATTCCCACTAGGGTAGCCGCCAGCGGATTTTCCGCCACTGCTTGTAGGGCTTTGCCTAGGCGGGKATAGTTCACCCAATAGGTTAGCGCCACCATCAATACTAGGGAAACACTGAGGATCACAAATTGACTGCTGCGCAGGCTCAACTCACCAAGGTGAAGCGTTAAAGGCAGCGCACCGTAGAGTTGATCAGGGTAGGTGTAAACCTCAGCCCCGACAAGGTATTGAATGAGGTTAGTTAAGAGCACAGCCACCCCTAGACTAGCCACAACGGTGAGGAGCGTATCGGCACGTTGCTGGCGTAATGGCCGAAAAACCCCCCATTCAATGGCAACCCCTAGCAGCCCACAGAGCAAGCTACTCAAGATCAGAGCAGCCGCAAAGGGCAAGGCAATGGGCAGTTGCCAGTTGGCTAAGATGCCATTAAAGCCAAAGCGCCCCCCCAACAATGCGTAGGTGATGTAAGCCCCTACGGCAAATAGAGCACCGTGGGCAAAGTTAATGATGCCGAGAATTGAAAACACCAGTGTATAGCCAAGGGCAAAAATGGCATAGACACTGCCCGTGGCTAGCCCATCTACAACAAGTTGCAGGCTGGGAATCGCCATCGGGGTTATGTCCCTTCCACCAGAGCACGATAGGCACTAGCAGAAAGGGTGCCGGTGGGGGGAGTGGTGATGTGAACTTGCACCAGCCAACCTTCACCATAGGGATCTAGGGCAATTTGCTCAGGGTTCTCGACAACGGCCTCGTTAACGGCAATCACCCTTCCAGCAAAGGGGGCGTACAAATCTTCCACTGCCTTGACCGACTCTATGGTGCCAAACCGCTTACCGGGGTCTAGGGTGTCTCCTACAGCGGGTAGCTCAACAAATACAATGTCCCCCAGTTGATCCACTGCAAAGGCGCTAATGCCAAGGGTGGCTATCTCTCCTTCAAGGCGGAGGTACTCGTGGGTGTCAAGGTATTGCAGATCGTCGGGGTAGGTGAGGGTCATAGGCACTTAAGGTGAGGGGGCATTATTCGGAGCGATCGCCCATGCGACCAAGGCGTACAGCAGCAATAAAACAACCTAGGCCAAGGGGCACACTGAGGACTAAAATCCCTGTGGTGAGGGCGGTGCCAAGCTGGGCATCCCCGGAGCTTAGCTCAAAAATAGACCCAATTGTGGCGATCGCCGCAATACAGGCTACTAACAAGTAGAGGTAACTTTTCAGCACTCAGGGTGTCCTCAAGCAGCAATGGAGCGCACTGTGCTGTTGGCAAACCCGTGTTCCTTCAGCTCGTGGCGCAACAATGCCTGATTTTCCACCCGATCCACAAACATCACACCCATGAGGTGATCAATTTCGTGTTGGATGGCACGCGCCAGCAGCCCCCCAGCCACGAGGGTCTGAGGCCGTCCCCACTCATCTTTGTAGGCCACTTCCACCATGGCGGGTCGGCGCACCTCCAGAAATACCCCCGGAATACTGAGGCAGCCTTCCTGAGATAGTTCTAAGTCCTCACTCACCTCCTTGATCACCGGGTTAATCATCACTAAGGGCGGAACATCCGGGTCATCAAGGTGAATATCAATAACCAAAATTTGTTTATTAATCCCGACTTGAGGAGCGGCCAAACCAATGCCATCGGCACTGTACATCGTTTGAAGCATTTGTCGGACAATTTGACGAACACTGTCATCAACCTTGGCAACCCGCTTGGCGGGCTGACGCAGGATGCGATCGCCAAGGTAATGCAGTTGCAACGGCGGCTTTTTTAACTTTTTCTTTTCAATACCAAGGGATTCAGAGGTAGCCATAGGACAGGTAAAGGACAACAAAACTTAATCACTGTAAATAGCCTAACGAATTTTGCTGCCGTTGGCCTACTGCTCCACCGATGCACTACTGACACTCGGCAGCAGACGTTGCTGCTCCTCAAGGGCGGCTTTATAGCGCTCTAAATCTTCCTCAAGGTGGGCAATTTGCTCATCGCGAGCCTCCATTTCCACCCGTACCGTGAAGATGCGTTGTACCTGCACCCAAACGTTAAAGACCCACGCAAAAACGGCACCAATCCCCATCGCCACAATCAACTCGACGCAGAGGGGGGCTTGAATGACTTTTCCTTCAATGATTTTGATACTAACAGGATCCGTATTTTGGATACTAAAGAGAACTAGAGCCAAGCCAATGACAAATATCATGACGAAGTTTAACTGTCGCATAGGGCATCCTGCCACACACTCACGGTCTGAGGCTGATCATACCACCGTGGTTAATCGTCGATCACACTAGCATTGACTTCTACTGCGGTAACATCAATTGTTCCAGGCGGTGTTAACCGCTGAAACTGGCGATCGCGCACCACCAGCACTTCACCACAGGCCGGGCACTGAGTTTGGGTGTTATTGAGACTGCTAAATTCAAACCTACACACTGGACAGGCGGCGGTCACCAGCGTCCATCGCAACCACAGTTGCAACCCTACCACCAACAGTACTGGTGTCACCATCAGAATGAGCAGCAGAATCGCAACGGACTGCACCAACCAGCCCAACCCCAACACCCCCAACAGCCACGTCACTACTAAGATGGTGAGCCAAAAACGTAGGGTCGGGTTCAAGCTGGCAAACTTTAGGGTCATGGCAATCCCTCCAAGGGCATTGCCGCTATTGTAGCTTAGGCGGTCGGTGTATCCTAGAATCCAGCATGGAGCAAAGAGATGGTCATGCCCTACACAGAGGGTTAGCTTGGTAGCTCCGTACTTTAGTACGGGGTGGAAAAGCCCTAAAGCAACTTTAGTTGCTCTGTGCTAAACTATACTTGGTCGCCATCCTTGGTGAAAAACCCAATCGGCGACAGTTGTTACAAGTAAGCAGAACCTTGGGGCTTTGCCTCTAGGAACTGTGTAGGGGCGTCTTGACAACGCCTTTATGAGTTCGTTTATGGACTGCGTAAGAATCCCCCACCTTTAGGTGGTGGGAGTGTCAAAGCAGCCCTTAACCTTTGCGGGTACCTTTGACTGGGGGGCTGCGGAACTGGATTTGGCGTGTCGTCCTCTGCAGGGTCAGCGGACACAGGTTTGTGATCATCAGCAGCAGTACTGCCTCACCCTGCGCTACGATCTCGCTTTTACGACGTTGGTATTTTGGACACTTCAGGGTAAACCCTACTATTGCCTAGAACCATGGACCGCCCCCCGCAATGCCTTGAATACAGGGGTGGATCTCCTCCAAGTGCCGCCCCAAAGTCATACAACCTTGGGGGTTGAGATTGCTGTTGCCGCTACGAATGCCCCCCAATAGGCGACAATCGTATAGGTTTGACTGGCGCACCCATGTATCCCGACTTCAAGACGTTTTGCGATCTTGCCACCACTGGTAACTTCATTCCCCTTTACCAAGAGTGGGTTGCCGATATGGATACCCCCGTCTCGGCGTGGTATCGGGTCTGTCGCGATCGCCCCTATAACTTTTTGCTGGAGTCCGTTGAGGGGGGTGAGACATTAGCTCGCTATAGCCTGCTGAGTTGCGATCCCCTGTGGGTTCTGGAAACCCGGGGGAACCAAACCACCCAAACCCACCGCGATGGCGGGGTAACCACCTTTGAAGGCAACCCCTTTGAGATTTTGGCGGCGTGCTTGGCMCCCTACCAGCCAGTCAAACTCCCTCAACTTCCTGCTGGCATTGGTGGTCTGTTTGGCTTTTGGGGCTATGAACTTATTCAGTGGATTGAACCACGCGTACCCATTCATCCCCCCACCGCTGATGACCTGCCAGACGGGGTGTGGATGCAAGTGGATCAAATCCTTATCTTTGATCAGGTGAAGCGTAAAATTTGGGCCGTGGTCTATGCCGACACTCGCCACACTGACCTTAAAACCGCCTATACCCACGCGGGCGATCGCCTCGAGCGGCTCCTGACCCAACTCCAAATAGGACATCCCAGCAACAGTACTCATCTCCACTGGCAGCCTCACCAGCCCTCCCCCATCTACACCAGCAACACCACCCCTGAGCAGTTTTGTGCCAACGTTGAGCGTGCCAAAGATTACATTCGCGCCGGGGATATTTTTCAAGTGGTGCTCTCCCAACGCCTCAGTGCCACCTATCGTGGCGATCCCTTTTCTCTTTACCGCTCCCTGCGGCTGATCAACCCCTCCCCCTACATGGCCTACTTTCAATTTGGCAATTGGCAGATTATTGGCTCTAGCCCTGAGGTGATGGTCAAAGCAGAACACCACCCCACCCAGCCCGATCGCCTGCTGGCCACCGTTCGCCCCATTGCGGGAACGCGCAAACGGGGGCGCACCTACGCCGAAGATCAACAGTTAGCGGCAGAGCTCCTAGCCGACGATAAAGAAGTGGCAGAACACGTCATGCTCGTGGATCTAGGTCGCAACGATTTAGGGCGGGTCTGTCGCCAAGGCAGCGTCCAGGTGGAAGAGTTCATGGTAATTGAACGCTACTCCCACGTCATGCACATTGTCAGTAATGTCATTGGTGAACTGTTGCCAGAGAAAACCGCATGGGATTTACTGCAAGCCTGCTTTCCGGCAGGAACCGTCAGTGGTGCCCCCAAAATTCGTGCGATGGAGATTATCCATGCCCTTGAAGGCAAGCGACGAGGCCCCTATTCTGGTGCCTACGGTTACTACGACTTTGAAGGCCAACTCAACACGGCGATCGCCATCCGCACCATGGTGGTACAGCCTCTCAAGGCAGACCAACACCTGATCCACGTTCAAGCTGGCGCGGGGATTGTGGCGGACTCTGATCCACAGCGAGAATTTGAAGAAACCCTCAATAAAGCCCGGGGCTTACTGGAGGCCATTTCTGCCCTGAGTGCCAAACCTTAACCTAACATTGACAAACACTTTAACTAAACTTCACATTGACCACCTATAGTGGGCAGTAGTTTTGTCCTGACTGACTCAGTTCATGTCGTAAGTGTGAGTCGTTCAATCGTCAAAGCCACCAATGTCTTGGGCTATGGGTTCAACATTGGTTATCTTGCTTGAGGTCTTGATACCATGGCCAACTTCCTTGCTGCTGCGCCGCCTCGCCCAGAGGGACTCTTTCGGGAAACAGCGACTCCCTCTCCCTCGCGACTCCACAGCTTCGGAGCAGGAGATGTCATCTGGATGGAACCAGAGCGCGTTTGGCTCGTGAGCAAGGGTGTTGTCCTCCTAAACTTGCTACACCCCGACGGTGAAGAAGTGGTGGTGGGTCTAGCGACCCCTAGCACGGCCTTTGGCCTCCCCTTCAGTAGCCTAAATGCCTACCACGCCAAAGCACTTTCAAGGGTTGAGTTAATGCTCTTCTCATTAGTGGAGGTGGAATCCTCGCCAAACCTAACCCAAGGCTTAGTGCGAGGCTTGACCCGGCGCTTGCGTCAAGCAGAAGTGCTACTGGCCATCGCCAGCCACCGCCGCATTGAAGAGCGCCTCCGTCATCTCCTCCTGCTCCTAAAAGCAGAAATTGGCCAGCCCCATCCCCTCGGTAGCCGCTACAGCGTTCGCTTAACGCACCAACAACTCGCCACCGCTATCGGTACCAGTCGCGTGACGATGACTCGTTTGCTCGGCAAACTCCGCGCTGAACACTGGCTCACCTACGATCGCGATCGCCACATTATCATTACCGCCAACAGCGAGCCCTCCCCCCTCTAGGCATTCGCCTTACCAAAAACCGCGTGCGGTTCATACCGATGGAGCCTCTTAGAGCTTAATAGTATGAATTTTTATAAAAACTTGCTCTCATAGAGGCAAAAGTGTTAAATTAGATACAGAAATAAATCGTTCATCTTCGCTAGAGAACGACTTAAAAATCGCCAGCGAAGACGGAAGTAGGGAGACTCTCCCGAAGGAACGCGCCTCAGTTGCTAAAAACCACCTAGTTCATGATTTGGGGCGATGATTATGAAAACCACGCTTACTTATCGCGGCATTCAGTACGATTACGTTCCTCCGGCAGTCCGCACCGAAGCTACCGATGTTGTTGCCAAGTACCGCGGTTGGAACTACCACTGCACCCGCGCAGTGAATCCTCCGGCTCAGCCAGTCAACGATTTACTCTATCGCGGTGTGGCTTATCGCACAGGTGCCCAAGGAGTTGCACCAGCGCTTAGCATGGTAGCTACCGACGATGCTGGCCAACCAGCCGTGACCCTCACAGAACTGTCGCGGGCACTGATGACTCACCATCATCAAAACATCAAAAATCGCGAGCAATCCCTCTTAACACGGATGATTGCCCAGATGGGCTTACCCGCCGCTGCTGGTCACTACTGGAGCCAGATTCAGGGCAAAATTAAGCCCGGCACGTGGACAAGTTACGATCGCAGCCACGCCACAATGAGCTAAAGGCACGAGGAGCAACACTAGCTCTAGCGAGCCATGGGTTGGCTCTTGAATGTTGAACTCGAATACGAATAGGCCAATCACTCGCAATAGGAATCCACCTACTGCGAGTTTTTCATTGTGGGCGCGAATACTCGCTACTCCGTATCACTATAACGAGCGCGCTCGGCGGCGGTTTTTTGCCGATCTAATTTCAGAATGAGCACCCCAAGGGGAGGTAAGCACAGATCAAGGGAATAGCGGCGATGGTGGTAGGCCCATTCATCGGCCCATTTCCCCCCTAGGTTACCCATGTTACTGCCACCGTATTCGCGGGCATCACTATTAAACAGTTCGGTATAGAACCCGTGTTCGGGCACGCCAATGCGGTAGTGGCTATGGGGCTGGGGCGTAAAGTTACAAACAACGACTGTAAAATCTTTATAGTCTTTGTCCCAACGGATAAAGGAGACCACACTGTGGCGGTTGTCGCTACAGTCAATCCACTCAAACCCATCTTGGCTAAAATCTTGGCTATAGAGGGATGGTTCAGAACGGTAGAGGGCATTCAAATCACAAAAGAAGCGTTTGATTTGCTGGTGGGGTTCATACTGAAGCAGGTGCCACTCTAGATCACTCCAGACGTTCCATTCACTCCACTGGGCAAACTCCATCCCCATAAACATGGTTTTCTTGCCCGGATGCGTAAACATATACGTGAATAAACAGCGGAAATTGGCAAACTTCTGCCAGCGATCGCCCGGCATTTTGCCAATAATGTTACTCTTGCCGTGCACCACCTCATCGTGGGATAAGGCCAGCATAAAGTTTTCGCTGTGGTGATACCACATACTAAAGGTGACATTATTTTGGTGGAACTGGCGAAACCACGGATCCATACTGAAATAGTCAAGGATATCGTGCATCCACCCCATATTCCACTTGAGGTTAAAGCMAAGACCGCCGGTATAGGTAGGCCAAGAGACCATTGGCCATGCCGTGGATTCTTCGGCAATCGAGAGAATGCCCGGAAAATAGCTAAAAATGACATGGTTGACTTGGCGGAGGAAGTTAGCTGCTTCCAAATTTTCGCGTCCACCATACTCGTTGGGGATCCACTCTCCCTCTTTGCGGCCATAGTCCAAATACAGCATCGAGGCCACCGCATCCACGCGAATGCCATCGATGTGGTACTTATCAAACCAAAAGAGGGCGTTGGCCACCAGAAAATTACGGACTTCGTGGCGGCCATAGTTAAACACAAGGGTGCCCCACTCTTTATGCTCCCCTTTACGGGGGTCGGCGTGCTCGTAGAGGTGGGTGCCATCAAAAAAGGCTAAGCCATGGCCATCCTTCGGAAAGTGACCGGGAACCCAATCCACAATAACGCCAATGTCATTTTGGTGGCACTGATCCACAAAGTACATGAAGTCTTGAGGCGTGCCATAGCGGGAGGTCGGTGCAAAATAGCCAGTGACTTGATACCCCCAGGAGCCATCAAAGGGATGCTCGGCCACCGGGAGCAGTTCAATGTGGGTGTAGCCCAATTCCTTAACGTAGGGGATGAGTTTTGCAGCCAGCTCCCGATAGGTGAGGAACCGTGCCCACGGCTTGAGTTCTGCGACTTGAACGGGTTCTTGGGGCGCACCAGTGGCATCCAGCGGTGGTTCCTCCATCGAGGCGTGCAGCCAAGAGCCTAGGTGAACCTCAAAGACAGAAATTGGCTGACTGAGGGGATCGCTGTGGCGCCGTTTTTCCAGCCACTCCTGATCGTGCCACTGATAGGCGTTTAAGTCAGTCACAATAGAGGCGGTTTTGGGGCGTGGTTCTTGGGCAAAACCGTAGGGATCCGACTTTTCGTAAATATGACCGTCGATATTTTTAATTTCGTACTTATAGTGTTCACCCACGCCAAGGTCGGGAATAAAGAGTTCCCAAATGCCATTACCACGCCGCGCCATCTGGTGCTGGCGACCATCCCAATGGTTGAAGTTGCCGATCACGGAGACGTTGCGAGCATTGGGGGCCCAAACCGCAAAGTACACCCCCGAGACCCCATCCACCGTCAGCAAATGGGCACCGAGTTTTTCGTAGATGCGGTGGTGATTCCCCTCGGCAAAAAGATGAATGTCAAAGTCCGTCAGCTTGGGGGAGCGAAAGGCATAGGGATCGTAGGTCACCCGCTCATGGCCGTTTTCAAAAATTTTCAGTTGATAATTGTTGAGTTCAGCCACAGGAATCCGGCACTCAAAAAAGTGGGGGTGATGCACCGATTCCATAGGGTATTCCTGCCGTTGTTCGGGACACAGAACACTAACGCGCTCGGCGTTGGGTAAATAGGCTCGTACCGCCCACACTGACTGGCCATTTTCGTTGATTTGATGACATCCTAAAATTTCAAAGGGATCGTGGTGCTGGTTGGATACAATGCGGTCAATCTGATCGGGCGAAATTGTCATATTTTTATACTTTCGTAAAATACAGACAGGATACTATAGAAAAGTTAACAATTTGTATGCCCCTGTTGACAAGCCATGGCGGAATTTTTTAAATCGGCTGATCGGGGATAGAGGGTGCTGAAAGGGCTAACATGCCTTGAAGCAGCTCTTTGAGGAGGGTGGGGCCTTGATACACCCAACCGGTGTACAGTTGTACCAAACTAGCCCCCGCATTTAATTTTTCGTGAATATCCGCTGGCCTAAAGATACCACCAACCCCAATGATTGGTAAGCGACCATGGGTTTCTTGATGAATAAAGCGAATGACCTCTGTGGCACGATCCTTGAGGGGTGCACCACTTAGCCCCCCTGCTTCCTCTGTGGGCGATCGCCCCGTTGCAGGAATGACGGTGGTTTTGAGGCCGTCGCGGCAGATGGTGGTATTGGTAGCAATAATGCCGCTGAGTTCGTAGGTTTCGATGAGATCAAGGATGGCGCGAATCTCTGACCAACTCAGATCAGGGGCAATTTTGAGCAGAAGGGGTTTGCGAGGGGTGTTGGCGTGTTGGAGCACCTCTAGGATGGGGGCTAGCTGCTCCTTGGCTTGGAGATCCCGCAATCCAGGGGTATTGGGAGAACTCACATTCACCACAAAGTAGTCCCCCCAAGGATACAGGCAACGAAAACTGGCAAGATAGTCGTCTTTAGCGTCGGCTAAGGGAGTGATTTTGGATTTCCCTAGGTTAATGCCAATGGGAATCGACGGTCGGGGCGATCGCGCCAGTTGCTGTGCCATTGCCTCTGCCCCAAGGTTGTTAAAGCCCATGCGATTAATAGCTGCCCAATCAGCGGGTAAACGAAACAGACGCGGCCGGGGGTTACCCGGTTGGGGATGCCATGTCACGGTTCCCAGTTCCGCAAAGCCGAAGCCAAAGGCCTGCCAAACTGAACTAGCTACACCATTTTTGTCAAACCCCGCTGCTAAGCCAATGGGGTTGGGAAACCGCAGCCCCCACAACTGTCGCTCTAGGCGCGCATCTGAATAAGCAAATCGCTGTTGCAGCTGTTGGCGCAGATAGCGGCGCACGGGGGTATCGGCGTTTAGCCAGCGACAGACCGCTATGAATTGCTGCTGCACCTGCTCAGGATCGGCCTTGAGACCTGAAAAGAGAACTGGACGCAACAGCGAGCGATAAAAGTCTAACTCCAAGGGAACTTAATCCAGATACCCCATGAGCACAGGGGAATCGTCAATGATATTGGAGGCCACGGGTCGCTCCCCAGCGGAATAGTAGGTCTCAGCAATGTGCAGGCCACTGGTGGTAATGGGACGGATCCCCATCCAGTTGACGGTTTCCAAGATTTCAAAAGTGTTGGCGGCAATGGGTCGCACTCCCATAATGTTTAGGGTCTCGACAACGCGAAAATCGGTGGCAACGATGGGGCGAATGCCTGCGGAGTTGATGTTGTCGTAAATTTGTAGCCCACTGCTCAAGACCGGGCGATCGCCCGCATCCTTAATCATGTGCACGACTTGGACGCGGCTGGCTTCAATGGGTCGCAGCCCAGCGCTGTTAAAGGTTTCCCAGACCACAATATCCGTGGCGGTTGTGGGGCTGGTGGTGGCAAGGGGAGCTGCTTTTTCAGCCAAAGAGACCATTTGACCACTGGCTTCCTTAGCGACAGCAGGACGACGGGGACTCCGGCTGGCTTTAGCAGGGGTTTCTTCGGTGGGGGGTTGGGGAGGTTCAGGGGTACTCATGGCGATCGCTCCTAACGACAATGCTTGCGTGTTTTAATCCGTGATCGCCCTATTGGCGACGTGCCATCGGCATCGGACGATCTCAACTATGGTTGCTTATTATACTCTGTAAACTACCCCGCCCTATAGAGGACGGGGTTTTCAGCAGCCCTCAAGACACCATCCTGCAATGAGCAAGACAGTATCTCGGAGCCTCCAAGGGTGTTTACAACACCCCCCAAAGTAGCGATATTTTTTGCTCCATTCACATCAGCATCACCTATTCAGCCGTAGGACACGTTCAGGCACGCAAACCTTTTGCCCTGCCGATGACCTATCACGTTGCAACAATGACAGGTTTTCGAGGTGTAGCGAGGAGCTACACGCTTCACGGCTACGCCAACCCTCACGCCCTTGTAGGCGAGGAATTGGCGAAGCTGATAGAGCGCCCAGCTATTACTGCATCGCCGTTCAGTCTTGGAACGGGGCAATTCGTTGGTGCGTTCTCGGATGCCGGTGAGATATTCAATCGCGATGGCCTGATTTGTCGCCTTAGCCTGCTGGATGAGTCGATAACTGATGGTATGATTCACTGCTAGGACTATACGCTATTGGCGGCTTCTCGGGGTGTCGTAGGCAAAGCCCACCGAAGGTGTGCCCCTCAGCCGCCGCTCCTATCCCTCCGCGGCTTGTCGAAGCGCGGGGATTCTCGGAGGTTTTGTTGAATTCTGCAGCCGTTGCAACCCATCTACAACAGTAAGCTCTCAAGAGCACGCAGATTGGTAATACAAAGGCCGTCTTGGCTACGGCGAATAATGCCCTTGCGCTCTAGTTTACCGAGAACACGGGTGACCGTTTCGCGAGCCATCCCACTGAGGCTGCTCAACTCCCGGTGAGGCAAGTTAGGAATTTCGAGGCCGTCGGCACTTTGTCGCCCTTGACCATCTGCCAGAAATAAGAGAATATCTGCTACTCGCGAGGTACTATCCGATTCCCGTAACCGTAGTCGCCGGTTTAACTGCCGCAGCCGTCGTGCCATCAACTTTGCTAAGCGAATACCCGCCTGCGGCTCCGTATTGACTAGGTTGACAAAATCTGTAGCTGGCATATTGGCAACGACCGTTGGCGTAAGCGTAATCACGTCGGTAGAGCGGGGTACTTCTTCAAGAGGAGCCATCTCCCCAAACAGTTCCCCTGGCCCTAAAATATTAAGGGTCACTTCTTTGCCGTCGATATTGTAGGTGCGAATTTTGACCCAGCCGTTCAGGATAAAGTAAACGGAGCTGCCCCAATCGTTCTCCAGTAAAATGACCCGATTCGCTGGATGCTGGCGTGTAACCACGTGTGCCAACGCGGTCTCGACTGTTGACTGCGGCAAGTCCCGGAAAAAGGGAGTGTCGTAAAGAGACCGATCAGGGGTAGTGGAGCCACGCCGTTCTTGCATAGCAGTCAAAGACAAGATGGTTAACGGGGAGATTGAATTGATAGACTGTTGGGATTGGCGGGAAAGTCAACTCCCGTAATCTTACCATTTTCGTCAAAAATTAAAATTAATGTATCAGTAATGTTAGAAAACGCAACCTTAATGCTGACAATGTTACCGTCAAGTTCTGCATCGACACGATTTTGATAGGCACCAACCCGTTTCAAAAATACCTGTTGTCGCTGCTGTAATCCCTGTGGCGTAATTTCCTCTTGCAGAATTGGGTTTAGGTAAATCCACGCCCGCTGAAAGTCATTACCAAATAGCGCATCGATGAACTGCTCTGCCGTCTGTAGGGTACTGAGGCTGCCAAGGCTCATTTGGGGTGTGGCTGGGGGCATTGTCTGGGCGATCGCCCCTAGGAAGGGCAATGGCACGCTCCATAAAAGGGTTAGCAAGCAACGAACTAACCATAGCCGATGGGTGGATTGACCCATAGAACGATTCCTACTAAAGATGAGTTGCTCTATATCATACCCCCTGCTTCAAGTGGTCACGCACTAGCAGCAGACGCCTAGGGCAAGGTAACCACCGGCGGCGATCGCTGGGACAATTGCTGCAAATTGTTAAGTTTATTGAAGACCTTGACTCTTTTGGTTGCCCTTAGTCACAATGATCTGCATGGAGAGACTCCTGACCCTAGCTCGTGAGTTGTAACTTCAATAGACAATTACGAGGTTGTTGGTAGCGGCGGTTCTTGGTAGCAGCAATGATAGAGACCCTAGAGTTTATCATTTATCCCGATGGTCGTGTTGTCGAAACCGTCACGGGGATTTCCGGAACATCCTGTGCCGAAGTTACTGCTGCCATTGAAGACCAACTTGGGTGTGTGGTTAGCCAGCAGCCCACATCCGAGTATTATGCTAGCCAAAAGGTGGAAGAGGGTCAATTCCTCCTACAGTCTATGCCGTCCCAGTGGTAATCGTTGAGGATTGATGAACAATGTCGCACTTCAGCCAAATTAAAACCCAGATTCGTAGTTTGCCAGCGTTACAGTCTGCCTTGACCGACTTGGGGTTGCCATGGCAATCCGGATCTCAGGAAGTGCGCGGCTTTCGTGGCCAAACCGAGACGGCTCAAGTGGTGATACCCCAAGAGAATGGCTACGATATTGGCTTTCGCTGGAACGGTACAGAGTATGAGTTAGTGGCGGATTTAGAGTTTTGGCGGCAGGCATGGTCGGTGGAACGATTCCTAAATAAAGTCAGCCAACGCTACGCCTACCATGCAGTTTTGCAGTCCGCCAGCGAACAAGGGTTTCAGGTACAAACCGAAGAGCAGCAGGCCGATGGCAGCGTCAAGCTAGTCTTACAGCGCTGGCGTTCTTAAGGCAGTCCTAAAGAGTTCTGCAAGGGTAGGGTCAGTCAGTGACAGACGGGCAACCCCTCGGTCTAGAGCCAGAATTAGGCGGTCACCTCCGCCAAGGGGAGGAGCGCAGCGGCTATGAGCCAGAATTGGGGGGAGTCCACCGTCAGCAGGGTGTTTACGTGGATGAAATTACCTGCATTGGCTGTAAGCATTGCGCCCATGTTGCCCGTAATACGTTTTATATCGAGCCAAACTACGGGCGATCGCGAGTGGTGCGTCAAGATGGCGATCCCCTAGAGCTGATTCAAGAGGCGATTGACACGTGCCCGGTGGACTGTATTCACTGGGTGGATTATACAGAGCTGAAGCGTTTGGAAAAAGAACGCCTTGATCAAATTGTGCCCCTAGCGGGCTTCCCCATTGATCCGGCAACAACGCGCCGTAAAAAACGAAGACGGCAACTGCCTGAGTAGGATCCTCCCGACGCTTCTTATGGGTAGAGCGCGCCTCAAGCTCCCCATTTAGGTTGACAGCGCCAATCCTAGGGGAGCACACAGGTGAGGGTACCCAACTCCACAAACAGTTCTTCACTTTCGGGGATAGTGAGGCTAAAAGTACACACCTCCTGTTCAAAGCGAACTTGAGCGCTGTAGTCGCCGGCAGCCAAGGTGTCGAAATAAAATTGGCCATTGCGGTTTAAGGGAGAGGCCACGGTTTCTTGTCCCCGCTGTAGGGTCAACTGCCCTAGCGCTGGAATGATTGGGGTACCTGAGCGCTGCAATACCACAGTGCCAATAAAGTTTTGGATGCGCTGTACGGTAAAGCGGGCAATGCCGCCACCCCGAAACAGTGGCGCAATTAACAAAGAATCTCCCTCCGCAAGGTAATTTTCAGGAACGCTGTCAGGATCAATACTCACACATCGGGTAGGGCTGGAAGCCCCGTACTTCAGTGCGGGGAGGAAAGCTCCTTTAGCAACTTCAGTTGTTTTAGGTTATAATTGTACTGCGGACACCAGAAACGGTTGTTCAAGGCACTGGTAACGGTCGATTGGGGGTGTTGTAAACCACCCCAGAGGCTCGCGGTTGGCTTGCTAACTGCAGGGCTACTAAAAGCTCCCTGCTTTAGCTAGGAGTAGTTTACTAGTTGCGACCCCACCGCTGCGGCTAATCGCTCTAGCATGTCCACCGTTGTGGCAAAATCCACGCAAGGGTCAGTAATGCTTTGCCCATACACTAACTGCGATAGATCTTGGGGAATTGGTTGGTTACCTGCCTTCAGGTGGCTTTCAATCATCACTCCCGCCAGATAACGGGAGTTTTGCTGCACTTGCTGGGCAATGTTGTTACACACCACAACCTGCCGTTGTGCATCTTTGGCCGCGTTGGCATGGCTGCAATCCACCATTAGGCGAGGACTCAGCCCCTTGCGCTCTAAGAGGGCAGCGGCCATTTCAATGTGGGCGGCGGAATAATTGGGGCCGTCTTTGCCCCCCCGCAGCACCAGATGGGTATCGGGGTTACCGGTTGTGGCCACAATACTGGCTAAACCATCGGCATTAATCCCCAGAAAATGGTGAGACTGCTGAGCCGCAATCATGGCGTTAATGGCAGAGTCTAGGTGACCATCGGTACCATTTTTGAAGCCCACAGGCATGGATAGGCCGGAGGCCATTTGGCGGTGGGTTTGGCTTTCAGTGGTGCGCGCCCCAATCGCTGTCCAACTGACAACATCGGCAATGTACTGGGGAATAATGGGGTCGAGGAGTTCGGTGGCGGCGGGCATCCCAATGCTGGCAAGGTTCAACAGCAACTGCCGCGCCAAGCGCAACCCCGTGTTAATGTCGTAGCTACCGTCGAGGTGTGGATCGTTAATCAGCCCTTTCCACCCCACGGAGGTGCGGGGTTTTTCAAAATAGACCCGCATGACAATTTCTAGGCTATCGCTGAGGCGATCGCGCACAGCGGTGAGTTTGTCGCCGTACTCAAGGGCGGCGTTCACATCGTGGATGGAGCACGGCCCCACAATGACCAAGAGGCGGCGATCGCGCCCTTGGAGAATATCCCGAATGCGATCGCGAGTCGTGGCCACAAGGGTGGCTTGGGATTCATGAAGTGGCAAGTCCGCCAGCAGGGTAGCGGGGGTCAACAAGGGTCGCGTCTCAACAACGTGAAGATCAAACGTTTGCGGCATGGGTGAGCAATCAGCACTTTTCTCATCATAACGCGATGGGTACAGCCCCTAGCTACGGTTGGCCCGCCACATTAACCCAACCGCAACACTCACGCCAAATCCCTGCCGCCCCCGTCGTTGCGACGGACTGAGGCCAAATCCAACCCCCAAAAGGGCAAAAACAACGGCTAAAAAGGGCTGGGCATAGGATTGCGCCAGATGAACCTTTAGGGCACGCACCAGCTCCGCATCCTTGACCGGATCAAGACGACGCAGCGCCCGCCGGGTTTGCAGAATTGAAAGTTCATTGACCTCGGTAGGACGCAGTTGCCGTGACTGGGCAGGCCGCGGCAGGCGAATTTCCTGTTCCTCAAACTGCAATAGATCGCGACTGACCCCACGATGGCTAATCAGATAGGCAATGCCGCGGGAGAGAAACCACGTACTCTCACGGAAGTTCCACTCTGCGGCTTCGGCAGTAATAACTTGGGTGACCTCTGGCTGTGAAAAATCAAGGATGGTTAACCCCTGAATACGACTACCATCGAAGCGATGGGCATAGTAGAGACGGCGGATGGTTTGGTCGCGATCGTACTCAGGATAAAAAATATCCGTGCCTTGCCCTAGGGTGCGCTCCTGCTGTAGGAGCTGCTGCATCAGTTGTTCAGACTGAAACTTGGCGATAGGCACCCATGTTTCATTGAGGAGTAAGGTGGCACTACTGACGAGGAGGGCAAACCCTAAAACCGGCACCAGTAGGCGTTGCAAACACACACCGACACTGCGCAACGCGATCCACTCCCCCTCTTCCGAAAGGTGGCTCATGGCACCTACCACCGCTAGCAATACCGCCATGGGCAAGACCAGTACCAACACCGTGGGCAATTCATACCAAATGAGTTGCAGCAAAATACTTAAGGGTAACTGGGCATCGGCAATTTGTCGCACCAGATCAAAGAGGGTGCCCACCGCTAGGGCAAGGGTCGTAAAAATGGCTACCCCAAAGCCAAGCCCAGGCAGTAAAAGGGACAGGATGTAGCGATCGAGTGTCGATAGGTGCAATGATCGCCCCCAGCACAACAGGTTCACCATCTCAGAAACGGAAATCTTCGCCCAAGTAGTACTGCCGCACCTTTGCGTCTTGCGCCAGTTCCCAGCCGCTGCCCGCCGCTAAAAGTTGTCCCTCTCGCAAAATGTAGGCGCGGTCAATAATCTCCAAGGTTTCTCGCACATTGTGATCTGTAATTAGAATGCCCATTTGGCGATCGCGCAGGGTAGCAATCATGGTTTGGAGATCATGCACCGCAATGGGATCCACCCCCGCAAAGGGTTCATCCAAGAGCAAGAAACTGGGGCCGCGAACCCCTGCTGCCAAGGCGCGAGCCAACTCAGTGCGCCGCCGCTCCCCCCCAGACACCCGCTGGCCAAGGGTGTGGGCGATATGGGTCAGGTGAAATTCCGTTAACAGATGATCGAGGCGATCGCGCCACTGCCGCCGGGGCACGCCCGTTTGCTCTAAAACAAGGAGAATATTCTCAGCAACGGTCAACTGCCGAAAAATACTGGGTTCCTGAGGCAGATAACCAATCCCCCGCCGCGCCCGCTGGTGCAATGGGGTACGGGTAATGTCATCATCGTCAAGCCACACTCGCCCTTGATCCGGCCGCTCGATGCCGGTTGCCATATAAAAGGTAGTGGTTTTACCCGCTCCGTTGGGGCCGAGTAACCCCACCACTTCACCGCGCGCCACTGATAAACTGACGTGATCGACAACCCAGCGCGCACCGTAGCGTTTACACACCCCTTCTAGGCGCAGAGTGGTCGGTAGGGCAAACCCACCACTAGGGCTGCACAGATTCAATAATTTGTTGGTTAGGGTCATCGGGGATCATTAAAATAGATTCAACTTGGCGGCTTGGGGCAGGTAAGGCCACAAATTTTGCTTCTTGGATAAGGTATGTGATGGAGTCTGCCCGCAGGCTGTTCCCCTCCTGCAATACATAGACATTACCACTGAGGACAATGCGTCCTTCCCGACTAAAGTACTGGGCTTGAGCCGCAGTGGCCTGAATTTGCCGGGCGGGATACCGCAGTTGCACATTCCCCCGTGCCGTGATGACCCCCGTCATTGCGTTTGCCTGTTGCACATCAGCCAGAATTGTTAGTGCCTGAGACGCAGTTTCTTGGGAGGCGGCAGACTGCCACAGCAGCGGTGCAATCCCCAAACTCAGGCCTAGTGCTGCCAATGCCAACCGGCGCGATCGCACCATCTCCTTATTCTCCGCCACAATGCATTTATAGTAATCGATGGCACCGTATTTCCGCACCATGCCTGTTTATTTCTACTGGGGAGAAGACTCATTTCGCCTAGAACAAGCCGTCAAGGCACTGCAACAACAGGTCGTGGATCCGCTGTGGGAGAGCTTTAATTTTGAAAAGTATGCTGGCGAGGATCCAAGTCAAATTCAGTCTGCCCTAGCTCAGGTGATGACCCCTCCCTTTGGCGGGGGCGATCGCCTCGTGTGGCTGGCAAACACCACCCTTGGTCAACGCTGTAGTGCGGAACTGCTGGCGGATCTCGAACGAACGCTGCCGCAGATTCCTAGCACCTGCCACCTTTTGCTCACTAGCCCCCAAAAACCCGACAGCCGCAGTAAGGCCGTTAAACTCCTGCAACAGCACAGCAAATTTCAGGAATTCAGCCCCATCCCAGCATGGAAAACCTCAGAAATTGAAGCACAGATCCGCAACAGCGCCGAGCACTATCACCTCAGCCTATCGGAGGAGGCTATTCACCTCCTTGCCGAAGCCGTGGGCAATGATAGTCGCCAACTGCACAATGAATTAGAAAAGCTCTCCCTCTTTGCGGGCGATCGCCCCCCAACGCCAACGGATATTGCCACCCTTGTTCACGCCACCCAACAAAGTACCCTAGCCTTGGCCAGTAGCCTCCTGCAAAGCCACACAGGAGCAGCCCTTAGCCAACTTGATGCCCTCCTGCAACAAAATGAACCACCGCTGCGCCTAATTGCTAGCCTGAGCAAGCAATTTCGCACATGGTTGTGGATCAAACTGCTCAGTAACGAGCGAGATGTGCAGACGATTGCCAAATTAGCGGAGATCGGCAACCCCAAACGGGTCTATTTTCTACAAAAAGAGGTTAGGGCAATTCCTCTTGCTGCCCTAGAAGAGAGCCTCAGCATTTTACTGGTTACAGAATATCAACTGAAATTAGGCAGTGAGGCACACGGTACCCTACGGCAGGCCATGGTTCAACTGTCCTTAGCCTGCTCCCGCCGCTCTTGACGATCTAAGTGTGGCTCAAGGGGGGGTAAATTGCTGCTGGTAAGGCGGGATGGTCGACGACTGGGACGATTCCACGTTTGCCATGCGGCCTTCACTCCCGCAAACACACTGCGGGTTGTCACTTTCGCCTCTTGAACTTGGCGTTTAGCAGCGGAAATACTTTGATCCACCTGCTTGACAACATTGCCAGCACTTTCAACCCCTTGGCTAATGTCATCCGTCAGATCGCTAATTTCAAGACCTGTGAGGCGAATGGCCTCAAGGGTAGGGGGCAGTTCACGACCAAGGGTGTCAAAAAGCTTTTCGGCACTGCGGGCAGCCCGCGCCAACTCCATAAAGGCAGGAATGGCAGCAGCCAACACCACTGCCAAGCACACGGCCACTAACACCAGTGACACGGCCAACCAAAATATTGGTTCTGTCACGCCCTCTTGTCCTAAACGTGCTGCTAGGTTGCAGGTTTACGGTAATGTGTCCCGATACTATCATGAGTTCCCAAAGGGTGGCAGTGTTAGTGTTCACTTCCCAAGAGGACGCCTGACCTAGGGCTGGCCTGTGCCATAGTGGAAACAATTGTGATACTCTAGAACGCTTGATGCTCCCTCTTGTGCTGGCACGCTCTGGCACCATCTTCAAGGTTACCGTCCCTTGTTAGAGGTGTAACGATAAAACAGAGAGGCAGGGGCAACGTCTCTGCGCGGGGGCAGTGTCTCCACCCTCTCCCCTGTGTCTGCGCGGGCAAGTGGCTGTCAACTACGGATCAGTTTGAGTCGTGCTTTATTTATTGAGGACTGGGTTCAGGTGCGCATTCCTTTAGATTATTATCAAGTGTTAGGTGTGCCAATGCAGGCAACACCTGAGCAAATTGATCAAGCGTTTCAAGATCGTCTGTTGCAGTTGCCCAGCCACCATCACTCGCCGACAACTGTAGCAACCCGCCGCGAGCTGATTGAACACGCCTACCAAGTTCTGCGGGAACCCGATCAACGTCACGCCTACGATCGCCGCTGTCGCAGTCTTGATACCGATGATCTCATCGCCCAACTCGATCCGCAACCCGTGGTTCCAGACCTCGAGATCACGGAGCAACAGTTATCCGGTGCGCTCCTACTTCTCTATGAACTGGGGGACTACAACCAAGTTGTGCGCCTAGGGCAGCCCTTTCTCAAGGGGGATCCCCTTGATTTGAGCCGTCCCTATACGGGATCCGCTGCGGAAGCAGATATTACGTTGACCGTGGCCTTGGCCTATCTTGAATTGGGTCGGGAGCAATGGCAGCAACAGCACTATCAGGCCGCCGCCACCCATCTGGAAGCTGGACTGCGGATTTTAGAGCGCTCCGGGTTGTTTCCCGAACTGCAACAACAATTTCAAAGTGAACTGGATCGCTTGCGCCCCTACCGAATCCTCGAACTGTTGGCGCTGCCTCTATCTGATAGTGTGGGTCGTCAGCGAGGGGTGCTGCTATTGCGGGAGATGCTCAGCGATCGCGGCGGCATTGAAGGGCGTCAGGATGATCGTTCTGGCTTAGGGGTAGAAGATTTCCTCAAGTTTATTTTGCAGCTACGAGCTTACCTCACGGCAACTGAACAGCAAGAATTGTTTGAGCGGGAGGCGCGGCGACCCTCTGCTGTGGCCTCCTACCTAGCCGTGCACGCTTTAGTGGCGCGGGGATTCCATGAGCTGCAACCCAGTTTGATTCGCCGTGGTAAAGACCTACTGCAACGCCTGCTGCCCAATCAAGATATTTACCTCGAGTTAGCCAGTTGCTTGCTCCTGTTGGGGCAGCCCGCTGAGGCGCTCGCGGCGCTAGAAAAAAGCCAAGATCAGCAAAGTATTGCCTTTATTCGCCGCCATTCAGGGAACGCACCAGACCTGCTGCCAGGACTGTGCTACTACACTGAACAATGGCTCCAAGAAGAAATTTACCCTGCCTTTCGAGATTTAGGGGAAACCCCCGTATCCCTAGATCAGTATTTCGCTGACCCAAATATTCAAACCTACCTCGACGCCCTCAATGAAGAACTCGTGGTTACTCCCATCACTCCTGATGAGGGAACACCCCCACCGCCGGTAACCGTTAAACCTAGTGTTGCTGTACCTCCTCCTTACCGCGCCCCCTTTCCGGTCGTCTCTCTCACCGCAGAGACCCTGCCCCTTGAGGCACACCAAGGTAGTGTTCCGCCCCCTGACGTGCCATCACCAACGGCAACAGTTAGTAGCACGAGCCACACGATCTCCCCTCGAACCACAACGACAAGAACCCAACAGCGCCGAACAAGGGATCGTCGCCAGCGTCCCCGTAACGGTTGGCTCTGGGTGGGTGGGGGCGTGCTCCTCATCGGCGCGGGTGTGTTGGCGCAGCACTACTGGTTCCAGCCACGGCTCACCACAGCCCCTCCCCCAGAAACACCTATTGCAGTAGCGACACCCACGCCGGTGGCCACCAATCCATCCCCTGACGTACCAGAAATGACGATTGAGGTGGCGCGCGATCGCCTGCAAGCCTGGCAGCAGATCAAGGCGCAGGCCTTGGGTAGTAACTTTGCCATTGATAACTTAGAAAAGATTTTAACGGAACCAGCCCTGAGTACGTGGCGATCGCGAGCACAGGGACTAAAATCGGAGGGAAGCTATTGGAGCTACACCCTCACTAACCTAGAGATTAAGGAAATCCGCCCCCTAGAAAATAACCGTGTGGATGTTATTGCTCAGATTCAGGAAGATGCCAAGTTTTATGAGCAAGGGACGCTCCGATCCGATATTTCCTACAACGATAGCTACCGCGTTCTTTATACCTTGGTGCAGGACGGCAATCAATGGCTGATTCAGCGGATGCAAGTTCTTAGCTAAGGGGTAGGCTCCCCTGCTGGCCAACCTTAAGATTCAGCAATGAGAGTAAAAAGATCAGGAGAAATAGCACAAGGCCAATGGTACAGGCGTAGTTGATTTCTAGGCGCTGAAAGGCATTTTCATAGATGTAATAAACAATCGTTTTAGAGCTATTGAGGGGTCCCCCTTGGGTCATGACATAGACTTCCTCAAACACTTTGGTTGCGGCGATCGCTGAAATAATAGTCACCAGCAAAATGTAGGGTCGCATCAGAGGCAGGGTAATATCCCAGTGCTGATGCCAGCCATCGCTGCCGTCTAGTGCCGCTGCTTCGTAAAGTTCGCCACTAATGCCCTGTAGCCCTGCCAGATAAATGACCATGTAGTACCCCAACCCTTTCCAGACAGTGACCGCCATCACGCTAAACAGTGACAGTTGCGGGCTAGTGAGCCACGGGATGCCACTGGTGCTAATGTGCAAGCCTTGCAAGATCTGATTCAGCAGCCCATTGGGGGCATAGAGCCACCGCCAAGCAATCCCCGCTACCACCATGGAAATAATCACGGGGGTGTAGTAGGCGGCGCGAAACCAATGAATCCCCCGCAGGGGCTGGTTGACCAGAATCGCTAGTAACAGTGGGGCGATCGCCAAAATCGGCACCACAATGACCAAGTAAAGGAGAGTATTGCCAAGGGTTTTCCAAAAGACGCCATCCCGCAGGAGGTGCTCAAAATTTGCTAACCCCACCCACGTTGGTGCGCTCAACAAATCGGCGTCGTAACGGCTAAAACTCAGAACAAACGCCTGTAGCGCCGGCCAAAACACGGTTAAGGTCAGTAACACCAACGCCGGTGCCAAAAAAACATAGGGGATCAGAGCGCGCAGTTTCATCCGGTAGCTGAGGGGCGAGGGTGCTGTTGGCGATAGGCACGCATTTGCGCCACAAATTCGCCAAATAGATAGTCGGCATCATGAGGCCCCGGACTGGCTTCGGGGTGGTATTGCACCGAAAAGATGGGTAGGGTTTGATGTTTCAAGCCAGCGATCGTTTTGTCGTTGAGGTTCAGGTGAGTTACTGCCACTGGGGTTTTTTCAAGGGATTCTTTGCTAATGGCAAAGCCGTGGTTTTGGCTGGTAATTTCTACTTCGCGGGTTAGTCCTGCGGGTTGGTTAAGGCCGCGATGCCCAAACTTCAGCTTAAAGGTTTCTGCCCCAAGGGATAGCCCCAACAGTTGATGGCCTAAGCAAATACCAAACATCGGGCGCTGAGCCGCCAAAAGCTGCCGTGCCGTTTCAATCCCTTCGACCACCGCCGCCGGATCTCCAGGCCCATTGGAGAGGAAAATGCCATCGGGGTTATAGCTGAGCACGGTTTCTGCTGGAGTATCGCTAGGCACCACAATGACACGGCAGCCATAGCTTGCTAAACGGCGCAGGATGTTGCGTTTAACGCCAAAATCAAGCGCCACTACAGTTAGGGGTGGCTCCTCAGGAGTCACGGGGGGGCGAAATTCCCAAGCGGGGGGGGTCGGCTCAGTCCACTCGTAGGGAGTGCGGGTGCTCACCATGTTAGCGAGGTTTTGCCCTTGCATACTGGGGGCGGCCAAGACCTCCTGTAGCAGTTGCAGCGGGTCTAGAATCTCTGTGGAAATGCCGCCGTTCATCGCCCCGACCGTGCGGATCTTGCGGGTGAGGGCGCGGGTATCAATGCCATAGATTCCGGGAATGCGATGGGCGCTAAGGTAGTCTGGCAGCGACTGGCGCGATCGCCAGTTACTGGGCACCGTGCAAATGTTGCGGGCAATGGCACCGCGCACGTGGGGGCGATCGGACTCATCATCTTCAGGGGTAATGCCCGTATTCCCCAGCTCAGGATAGGTAAAGGTCACAATTTGGCCGCAATAGCTCGGATCCGTCAGCACCTCTTGGTAGCCGGTCATGCCTGTATTAAACACGACCTCGCCAATAGCCGTGCCCGGCGCGCCAAAGGAGAAACCGCGAAAAACTGAACCATCGGCTAAAACCAGTATTGCGGGTGCTGCCATAGTGCCTTAAACTGTCGATTCATTCCATCCTACTTTATCGTCCCTGCCTAGGTATCACAACAGCGGCAAAGGCGCAGATCAACGCTGCCCCAAAAACTTATGGGTTTGGGGAATCACCCGCACATGGGCAAGGTGGTTTTTGAGGTACGCCTGCCACGCCAACACTTGGGCTGGGGTAGGGGGCTGGGTCAAGCGCCCCGTACCAATGGGGGTCACCGGTTGCAAAAAGACGGGGATGCGGGGGTTAACCGTGGCCACCAACTCCGCCATTGTCGCCAAATCAGTGGGGGTTGTCAGCGCAGAAATGATGACCTTACAAAAGACCTCAACCCCGGCGCGATCGCAGAGGGTCAAGAACTGTTGATGGGCTGGCCAATGACACTCGCCACTGACACTCGGCAGCTTAATATCCATCCCCACACTGTCGAGGTAGGGTAACACCCGCTCTAGCGCCCTAGGATGGTGACCGCCTGTTTCTAAGTACAGTGGCAGTTGGGTGGCCGCTTTTAGCGCTGGTAGCAGAGTGGCTAAAGCAAGGGCGTGCAGGAGCGGTTCACCGCCGGTTAAGCTAATACTGTCATGGAGGTGGGGGTGATGGAGTTGCGCCACAGCAGCAAGAATCTGGGTGCCGGAGAGGGGGTTGGCGACCCGCTGAAATTGGCGATCGCCCGCAATCGTTTCCAACAGAGCGATAGCGGGCACACTCCAAGTATGGGCGCTGTCACAATAGGTACAGCGCAGATCACACCCTGCAAAGCGAATAAACAGTTGCCGCGTCCCAACATTAGCGCCTTCCCCTTGAATCGCGGAAAAAATTTCCACCAATGGGACGCTCACGCCCTCTAGATCTAGATCACCAATCATTGCGGGGCAGCCCACCCTCGATGACCGAAATTCATCACAGTTGTTGCGGAAGCCAGATCACAACAGGTCTTGGTTCCCCATAGTACCTTAAAGATAGTTAGCGCATTCAACAGGTAAGTGCTATGTCTTCCCTACGTTTTGGTCTGCCGCTCATTCTCCTTGGTACGTTGACGTTAGGTGTCGGCAGCTTACCCACCATCGTCGCCACGCCCGCCGTTGCTCAAAGTAACCCTGCCAGCGAATTTGACCGCTACATGCAGCGGGGCTATCAGCTGACGGCCAAACGCGACTATCAATCGGCTCTTATTAACTTCCGCCGTGCCCTTAGCCTGCGGCCCGGTGACCGCTACGCCCTCAATGCCATCAGCAATGTTGAAGCCTACATTGCCCGCGATCGCTTTGCCGCACAGTCTGGGAATCGGCTCACTTTTGTGCCCACGGGGCGAGGGATGCCCGGCCAGCGGATTGCGGGTGCAACACGCTTTGGCGAATGTACCCAAGGTAAACTCGCTAAGATTGTAGCTCTCATGCCCGAAGATAACCTCGGCGTAACTGCTGCGGCCAACCCTAGCCTCTTTTTCTATGTTCCCCAAAGTACGGCCAAATTGGCAGAGCTGATGATCCTCAGCGAAGGGGGGGATCTACTGGCCACCCAAGAGGTTCCGGTCAGCGGCACAGCAGGCATTGTCAGCGTCACGATTGATCCAACAAAAGCCGCCTTACAGCCAGGGCAAAAATATCAATGGATTTTCTCTCTGACCTGTAAGCCCAACGAACCGGATGCCAACCCCTTTGTTACAGGTTGGATTGAGCGGGCAGAACTGGACAGCAACTTAGCCGCAGTCATCACCACGGCTCCAGCAGCAGAGCGTTTACCCCTTTTAGCGGCAAACCAGTTATGGAATGATACCCTTGCCACCCTAGCGGCGCTGCAACGCCAAAACCCCAATGACCCCGCCATGAAACAGCAATGGCAAGATCTGTTGAACACTGCTGGCATTGATCCGCAGGTTGTCAATATGCCCCTACTGCAATAGTTAGACTGTGCCGATAAAACCGGCGGTTCGCGCGACAGCCCTGCATCAGTTCCCTGCGATTAAGATGGAAGTTGAAGCTGCAACGTCACAGGAACCTGCGTTATGAAAGACGTTACTCGTGGGCATGCCCTAGAAGCCACAAACCACTACCGTCATTTGCGAGCAATCACCATGGCGCTGGTAGGGGCGATCGCCCCGCTCACCCTTGCAGCATCGGCAGCCTATGCACAGCGAGCCGCTGGCGATATTGTGATTATTGGTAACTCCCCCTACAACTGGGGGCGCAATCAACGTTACTGGAATCATCTGTTGAATCTCTCAGGGGCAATGGCTCCGACGGCAGCAGTAGGGGGAAATCCCCCTAGCGATACCGCAGAGGTGGATCCGCAAGTCCTTGAGCAGCAGCTATTGCGCAATATCCGCGTGGGTCAGCCGCGGCTGCAAGCAGTGATTAAACTACCCGGCTCTTCAGAAGTGACTGGGACAGTCACGAATAACAACCGCCAACCCGTGACGATTCAGTCGATTAACTTTGAAGTGATTGGTTCCGATGGCCGCCTGATACAAACGGGCGCAGCGGCCCCCGAACCCGCCACGATCGCCCCTGGCCAAACCGTGACCTACCAACAGTTTCTCCCCACCGTCCCCTCGGATACGGGGGCAACGGTACGCCTAGGCCGGCCAGCAGTGGTACTGCAAGGGGGTGTCTAAGCCCTTACGCATTGGCCTCACGGGTGGTATTGCCTGTGGCAAGTCCGTGGTTGCGGCCTATCTGAAAGAACGCTATCACGTACCCGTGGTCGATGCAGATCAGTTGGCGCGGGAGGCAGTGGCGATCGGTACCCCAGCCTACGACGCAGTGGTTGAGCGCTATGGTGCTGAAATTTGCCGTGGAGACGGCCAGCTAGATCGCCCACGATTAGGACACATCATTTTTGCTGACCCCCAAGAACGCTATTGGCTGGAGGGGCAAATTCATCCGTGGGTGGTTGAGCAGATGCAGCAAGCCATCCAAACCTGCCATCATCCGCAGATTTTACTGGTCATTCCTTTACTCTTTGAAGCCCACCTAGAATGTCTCGTGGATCAGATTTGGGTAGTTGCGGTTGATACAGCCACCCAGTTGGCGCGGCTCCAACAGCGGGATGGACTCAGCACTGAGGCAGCCCAGCAGCGCCTTGCTGCTCAACTCCCCCTAGCCACAAAAATCACTCAGGCCGATCACGTGATCTGGAATACCGGCACCTTAGCAGAACTCTATGCCCAAGTGGATCGCCTCTGGCAGCAGACATGATCCCCCAAGCAGGTATTCTAGAGATATTGATCGTAGTGTTAAGTTCAATGGCAGAAATTCAGTTTATTCGTGGCGTAAATGAAGAAGTTGTCCCCGATGTCCGCCTTACCCGTGCGCGGGATGGCAGCAGCGGCCAGGCAATGTTTTATTTTGACAACCCCAAAGTTGTCCAAGAAGGCAATTTAGAAATTACGGGGATGTATATGGTGGACGAAGAGGGGGAAATTGTTACCCGCGATGTCAATGCCAAGTTTATTAACGGCCAGCCCGTCGCTATCGAAGCCACCTATTCAATGCGTAGTCTTGAGCAGTGGGAGCGCTTCATTCGTTTTATGGATCGCTATGCCGCGAGTCATGGCCTCGGCTTTCAAAAAAGTTAAAGGCTGGCAACCCCAAGCGATGTAGCAGCCATCGTCCAACAGCGATGAGCTGGTTTTYTAGCCACAACAGCAGGCGATCGCACCAAAGGAGCAGTTTCTCAAGCCAGTGTAGATCGTAGCCCACGAAGGCAGCCTCCACCTCAACAATGAGCGGGTCGGCATTGATGGGTGGGGGGGCAATCGTTGGCAGACTTGGTAAACTCACACTCAACAGGGTTGGTCGTGCTGGCATTGGGTCGGTTGCTGCCAGCAGAGGTGACGCCGCAGCAGAGAACGAGGGCGGTTGCAGGCCAGCGAGCCAGTAAGAGGCTCGACTCAGCCAATCGTGAAGAGGCAGGATGGCAGCCGCTGGGTTGAGGTGCTGTTCAATCCATGCTAGTACCCGTTGGCGCTGCTGGGGGGTCAAGGTATAGAGAATCGAATTATCACTGGCAATTAAAACCATCTCACCCGTTTGAAGCTGACTGGCAATGCCTTGAACCCTCACCCGCGCAAGGGAGCGTTGACCCAGACCCCCTAGGCGCAATTGCCACCGCTGCCAAAGCTGAGCAAGGGGAGACAGGGCTGGTACCTCAACTGTAAGTCCCGTTACTGTGGCGGTCACGGTCAACTGATTGAGAAATGTTCCCGCTAGACACTGGCGAGGAGCGTTTTGCTGCCGCAAGCGTCCACGATGATGCCGCCGGTACCACTGCCGAACTTGCTGGTAGTAGCACGCTAGCTCATAGTAAATCCGCTGCTCAATCTGTTGCTGCTCTTGGGGGGTAAAGATTTTGAGGGGCACTGCGGCGGTATCCACCAGCATCAGGGAGCGAGCTTGGCGATCGCAGGCAAGGTAGAAGGATGGCCGTTGCCCTAAAGCCGTTTCAGCCGTAGTCCGGCGCACAGGGCTGAATAACCGTTGCCACCATGGAACTCGCCGCGGCAGTGGCGCGAGGTGCAGCATCAGGGTGTGATTTTCTTGGGGATGCAGAGCAATAGCAGCGGTGACCGCTTGGGTAGCTAAATCTGCAGGGGGTGGGGAGGAGGGTCTGAGGCGGTGCAGCAGCCGCGGCATCACACTCCTTAGCTGTGGTCGTCCCTGCTGCCACACTTGGGAAAGGATGCCAGCGATGACGTGCACAACCCCACTTAAGCTACTTTCCACTTGCCAGCGGTGACGCTGCCACTGGTGTTGCCAGTGTTGCCATTGGCGCCGCCAAAACAGGAAAAAGCGACTTTGATAGGAAATTGCCATAGCATCCTGCTGGTGGTGGTGTTGCCAAAAAACTGAACGTTGCTGTTGCAGCTAGCTTACCGTGAAACAGAGCCTACCGCAAAGGATCAAGGGCAGCGGTGGGTTGCTGCGCGATCGCCCCGGTAACAGGCATAGTCGTCAACCCAACCCCCAAACTGAGTGCGCCTAGGGTCTTAGTATTGATCACGTTTACCCCGCAAGCGGGTAAAGGTTTGCAGCGGCGTATCGGCCTTGACGGCAGCCTGTAGGTTAGGGCAATGACAGCGCAGAAAAGGATTGGTTGCTTTTTCTAGACCGATGGTGCTGGGAATGGTGCTTTTGCCATGGGCGCGATCGCGGCAGACTTGGGCATAGCGTTTCTGAAGGGCTGGATTATCACCATCAACGGTGAGGGCAAAGGCCAAATTTTTCTGGGTGTACTCGTGGGCACACCACACTCGGGTGGCATCCGGTAGCTGTGCTAACTGCATCAGTGAGGCTAGCATTTCTGAGGGAGTGCCCTCAAACAGCCGTCCACAGCCGCCAGCAAACAGGGTATCGCCACAAAAGAGATCTTCTTCAGGGGTGTAGTAGGCAATATGACCACGGGTGTGACCGGGGATAAACAGCACCTCTAGGGTCAGATCACCAAAGGAGACGCGATCGCCCGCCTCAAGGTACACCGACTGCTCAGGAATACGCCCGCAGTCAACACGACTCCCGTACACTTGGACATCGGGAAAGCGCGATCGCAGCGCTTGATTGGCACCAACATGATCCCAATGGTGGTGGGTATTCAAAATGGCAGTTAGCCGCGCTCCTAACTCATCGAGCATAGCTAGTACAGGTTCCGGCACAGCTGGATCCACCACCGCTGCTGTTGCAGTGTTGGGGTCGTGCAACAGAAAAATATAGTTATCCTGAAGGGCAGGCAGGCGATAAATATCCATCCCTAGGTTGAAGCCTCAGACGGCCATAAGACGTGCGTTTTGCCCAACTGTAAGCCATACTCTAGGGCTTCAGCCACTGCCTGATAGGACGCTTCAATAATGTTGGCGGAAACCCCAACCGTCGTCCAGCGATCGCGCCCATTACTCGACTCCACTAGCACCCGCGTCTTGGCCGCAGTACCGGCGTGACCATCCAAGATGCGTACTTTGTAGTCCGTCAGATGAAACTCAGCGATGTCTGGATAGAACGACATGAGAGCTTTACGCAGGGCTTGGTCAAGGGCTGAGACAGGACCGTTGCCTTCCGCAGCGGTGAGCATTTCCGCCCCATTGACATCCACTTTTACCGTTGCTAGGGAGTGACTGCGCAGGGTGACCTCCGATTGACTAGAATCGGTGCGGCAAAACACATCAAAGCCCTTCAAAGTAAAGGGTCGTTGGCGTTGTCCCAAAATCTCCCGGATGAGCAGTTCAAAACTCGCTTCTGCCGCTTCAAACTGATAGCCTTCACTCTCAAGCTGCTTCATCCGCTCTAAAATAGTACGGCTCAGAGGATGTTGGCGATCCAGATCGATGCCAAGCTCTTGGGTTTTTGCCAAGATATTGCTCACTCCGGCCTGCTCAGAAATGACAACCCGCCGCTGATTCCCAACAAGTTGCGGATCAACGTGTTCGTAGGTGCGGGGGTTGCGTTGAACCGCACTGACGTGAATTCCCCCCTTGTGGGCAAAGGCAGATAGGCCCACGTAAGGCGCATGATCATCCGGTGCAAGGTTGACGATCTCACTAATGCGGCGGCTGGCCTCCGTCAGAGTGGCTAACTGTTCCGGCGGAACACACTCGTACCCCAACTTGAGCTGTAAATTGGGAATGAGGGTACACAAGTTGGCATTGCCGCAGCGTTCACCATACCCATTGATGGTACCTTGGACCATCCGTACCCCTGCCTGTACCGCTGCCAATGCATTAGCAACCGCTGTTCCTGCATCGTTGTGGGTGTGAATGCCAAGGCAATCTAAAGTGCCAAAATGCTCTGTGACTGCTTGGACAATCTCCTGTACCTGATGCGGCAAGCAACCGCCATTGGTATCGCAAAGAACGAGCCAGTCTGCACCAGCATTGAGGGCGGTTTCAAGGGTTTTGAGGGCATACTCAGGATTGGCTAAGTACCCGTCAAACCAGTGCTCAGCATCATAAATGACTCGGCGACCATGGCGCTTCAGGAACTGGATTGAATCGGCAATCATCGCGCAGTTTTCCGCCAGCGTGGTCTTAAGTCCTTCAGTGACGTGGAGATCCCAAGACTTACCAAAAAGGGTCACCCAGCGAGTTCCTGCCGCCAGAATTGGCTCAAACATCGATTCAGTCTCAGCCGTTCTTCCCGGGCGACGGGTAGCACAAAAGGCAACGAGTTCTGCCTGTTGCAGGGGCGCTTCCTGTAGGTGCCAGAAAAACTGAACATCTTTGGGGTTAGCCCCTGGCCAGCCCCCTTCAATAAAATGGATGCCTAGGCGGTCTAGCTGGCGGGCGATGCGCAGCTTGTCTTCCAGAGACAGGGATAAACCTTCCCGTTGGGCACCATCTCTCAGGGTGGTATCGTAGAGCCAGAGATTCGTTGCTGCTGTCACCGTGCTGTCTCTCCTGTGGGGCGTTCGTAATCGGTTGCATAGCTCTGCAACAACGAACTGACTTGGGAGACCACCTCTTTACCAGAGGTTTTGCCTAGTACCGAGCGTTCGGGGTGGAACTGCGGTCGCGCCATGCTGTGGTTAATCGCTTCTTGCACTTGGGCTCGGATTAGCTCCATGAGTTCTTCTTCGGCTCGCTGCCGTTGGTATTGTGCCCCTTCTTCGGTTGTGGCGTAGAGCGGCGGCAGCCGGTTTAAGGCGTAGGCGGCAATATCCCCAAGGTCAAGGGCACAGTCCTGCTCAGCTTCAATAACGGCAATACGGGTAATAGCCTCGGTGAGTACTAATTCTTCCATTACATTGATAAATTGTTTGCGGGGAACCGCCACCACTTGGCCAGTGAGCAAGGCTCCCATTAGGCGATCTAGAGCCATATATTCTTCTACCGACAGCTCTGTAGCTTTGTCGCAAATGCGCCCTACTTCTGCCTCTTGGGTCGGGGTTAAATACCCGTTCCGCAATGCTTGCTCAACAATTTCCTGAATCCCCATAGGTTTTTCCGCCATACGTGCTAGCTGGGAGCCTCTGTTTGCACTGACTAGACTCACATTCAAGTTTATGCGCTCAGCACAGGCTTCGCCAATATTAGGTTACCAAATTGTTGAGATAGCCATGCCCCTAGGGGTGAGAGAGATCACCTGTGCGGGGAGATGATGGGCACTGCCTAGCTTGTCTCTGAGGCTAATCATGTAAATATGTCCAGCGATTTGTTAAAATGCGTACTTTTGCTGGTCATGATCTTAATTTTCTTTTAGAATATAGATAAGGCCAATGACTGCCTAACTGCTGAGGAGGCTCACCATGCGCCAACTACTACCCACTGTAATTGCTACTGTCTCCTGTGCAACCCTTATTGGCATGGCGGGGGCAGCGGTAGGCCAGCCTGTGGCGATCGCGACCCTCACCAGTACAGAAATTCGTGAGTTACAACGACTGGTACCCAGCACTGCCGAGGATTATTACAATCTTGGGCTGATGTACCAAGGGGAAGGGAACCTGCCCGCAGCGATCCGTGCCTTTAGTCGGGCAGTGGAGTTAGACCCCAGTGCCGACTATTATTTTGGGCGCGGTTTGGCCTACTTTGATCACGGGGATCTACAGCGGGCGATCGCTGACTTTGACACTGCCATTCGTTACGATCAGCAGTTTGCCAGTGCCTACTACAATCGCGGCATGGCCCACCTTGCCCTACAGGACTATAGTGCTGCCATTCGTGACTTTAACGCAGCGCTAGAGATTGATCCCCAGTTTGTGGCCGCCTACTATAGCCGCGGCATGGCGCACTTCGACAGTGGCAACATTGAGCTTGCCCAACGGGACTATCAGCGGGCGCGGAGCCTGAACCCAACCATGACGGCTAAGTACTACGATGCTGCGCCACGACCCTTGACCGGTGGGCCTTAGGGGGGTCTGGGCACAAACACTGTTCCTGATGCTGCCGATTAAGGTCATAATGGGGGGGGTAACGTTGAGCGATCGCGCCTATGGCAAGAACCCCCTCCGAATTTGCTGTGCATTTATTCCTTGATGGTGGACATCGCGAAGAAGTGCGATTTCCCTCAATCCAAGAGTTTCAGAAATGGTACAGCAGTGAATTGGTGGCCAAAGCTGATTCTAATGACTTTGTCTCGGTGCCCATCAAAAATATTCAAGGGGAGTACATGGTGGTGCGCCCCTCCAAAGTGTTTGCCATTCGGGTAGAGCCGATCTTTGCCTCCAGTGTGGATCGCTTTGCGTAGGCTACCATGGCGGGCTTGATCGTTGGTTTTTCCCAAGCAGTGGTGGTGTTGGCAACAGCGGCGATCGCCACCGCAACTGCCACCCCAGTCCTCATCCCACGGTCACCCTCAACGCTCCCCCCAAGCGTTGGCTTAGATACAGCGCTCTGGCAGCAGGGCGATCGCCCTCGGCTGATCCAAGCCATTGACCATAGCTTACGCTACTTGCAAACCCCCAAAGCCAAACAGGACTATGCTGCCTACACCGCAGCAGGGCAGCCTGGTGCCAGCTTGGGAGCCAATTTACGCCAGCGGGTGATTCGCTCCCTCCAACGGTTTCGTCACTTGGTGCAAACCAGTCGCTCTGCGGCTGAACTCCAAGCTGCGGTGAAACGAGAATTCGTCTTTTATCAATCTATTGGCACCGATGGTCAAGGTCGAGTCGAGTTTACCGGGTACTATGCCCCCACCTACCGCGCCAGCTTAGTTCCTACCGCAGAGTATCGCTACCCGCTTTTTCGGCGGCCGCCTAACTTTGCCCAGTGGTCAGAGCCGCATCCCACCCGTCTTGAGCTGGAAGGTGCCGATGGCAAACAGTGGCACAAAGGGCCGTTACGGGGGCTGGAACTGGTGTACCTGCGCGATCGCCTCGAAGCCTTTTTAGTTCAAGTGCAAGGCTCAGCAGAGTTACAACTACCGGATGGTCGTCGCCTGAGTGTGGGCTACGCGGGCAAAACAAATCATCCCTACACGAGCATTGGCCAAGAGCTGATTAAAGATGGCAAAATCCCGCGCGAAGAACTGACCTTACCCCGGCTGATGGCCTACTTTGACGCCAACCCCAGCGAACTGGATCGTTACTTACCCCGCAACGCCAGTTTTGTCTTCTTCGAGAATACGCAGGGCCGCCCCCCCAGTGGCAGCCTCTCCACCCCTGTAATTCCCGAACGCTCGATTGCTACGGACAAATCCTTGATGCCACCCGGTGCCTTGGCCATTATTAACACCCAATTACCCATGAAAAAAGACGGACAATGGCAGCAGCAGCCCATCAGTCGTTTTGTCCTCGATCAAGATACAGGGAGCGCTATTCGCGGCCCCGGACGAGTGGATATTTTTATGGGTACAGGCGATGTCGCCAAAACCCGGGCAGGCTTAATTAATACCCCCGGGCAGTTGTATTATCTATTACTCCCTTAGCTGTTTCAGCAGGCGGCGTGAAGGGACGCTAACGGTCAACAGACCCCATAATGACATCAATACTGCCAAGAATAGCGACAATATCTGCCACCTTCATCCCCTTCAACAATTGTGGCAGCACTTGCAAATTGTTAAAGTCCGGGGGACGAATTTTCCAGCGCCACGGAAAGACATTATCGTCACCAATCAGGTAAATACCCAACTCCCCTTTGCCGGACTCGAGGCGCACGTAGTGCTCACCCTTAGGAATCTTAAACGTAGGTGCTAGCTTTTTGCCCAAGAATTGGTAGTCAAAACCGTTCCACTCCGATTTTGCCCCTTCCAGCAATCGCTTGGCCTCAAGGTTCTCGTAAGGACCGCCCGGTAACCCATCAAGGGCTTGACGAATAATTTTGACAGATTCACGCATTTCCTGAATGCGAACAACGTAGCGGGCAAGGCAGTCCCCCTCGGTGGCAACCGGCACGTCCCAGTCAAAATCGTCGTAGCATTCGTAATGATCGACCTTTCGCAGATCCCACTTCACCCCTGACGCGCGCAGCATCGGCCCTGACAGCCCCCAGTTAATCGCCTCTTCGCGGCTAATTTTACCCACGCCCTGAAGGCGACGGATAAAGATAGGATTGTTCGTAATCAGAGCTTCGTACTCATCCACCTTGGGTAAAAAGTAGTCGCAAAAATCACGACATTTGGTGACCCAACCGTAGGTAAGGTCAGCGGCCACCCCCCCCATGCGGAAGTAGTTATTGTTGATAAACCGCATACCAGTTGCGGCTTCAAACAAGTCGTAGATGTACTCACGCTCACGGAAAATGTAGAAAAAGGGAGTCTGGGCACCCACATCCGCCAAGAACGGGCCTAGCCACAGCAGGTGGTTGGCAATGCGGTTTAGCTCCAGCATAATTACACGGATATAGCTGGCGCGCTTGGGCACGGCAATGTTGGCTAGTTTTTCTGGGGCATTGACCGTAATGGCTTCGTTAAACATCCCCGCTGCGTAGTCCCAACGACTGACGTAGGGAATAAACATAATATTGGTGCGGTTTTCAGCAATTTTCTCCATGCCCCGATGCAAGTAGCCAATGACGGGTTCGCAGTCAATGACATCTTCGCCATCAAGGGTCACCATTAGTCGCAGAACCCCGTGCATGGAGGGATGGTGCGGCCCCATGTTAATCACCATGGGTTCGGTGCGTGTCTCAAGCGTGGGCATAGATTGCAGTTCCGCTAAAGGGTCAGGTAATGAAAGGTTTCTTCAATAATGCTACACAGGTTTTCTAAGCTTGCCAATTCAAAATTGTTTATGGCTTAGATAACTGTACCATCAGGAATCACGGCATTCTTAATGATCACGACCACACCACTGCGAATGTAAAACCCCTGCTCTTCGCGGTTAGATTCTTCGACATGGTCTTTGTTAATAATTTTGACCTCCCGACCAATACAGGCGTTTTTGTCAATAATGGCTCTACGGATAATACTATTGGCGCCAATCCCCATGGGAATTTTATGTTGCTCTAGGAGAGCGCTGCGCTGTCCTGAGTGCTGGTAAAAGTCAGCCCCCATGAGTAAGGAGTGATCAATGACACAGCCGGATTCAACGCGCGATCGCACTCCCAAGACGGAATGATGGACTTGGCACTCCTTGAGGATACACCCTTCACTGATAATGGATTCGGTGATGTTAGAACTCAGAATTTTGCTGGGGGGCAAGTAGCGGGGGCGGGTATAAATGGGAGCAGCTTCGTCGTAAAAGCTAAAGGGAGGCTGCGGTTGCTGCGTGAGGGCTAGGTTGGCTTCGTAGAAGGAGCCAATGGTACCAATATCTTCCCAGTAGCCGTTAAAGACAAAGGTTTGCACACGGTGAGTACGAGCCGCCGCCGGAATAATTTCTTTGCCAAAGTCGGTGGCATCGGCCAGTTGTTGCAGCAAATCAATTAATACCTGCCGCTTAAACACATAAATGCCCATGGAGGCAATGTAGGGTTTACGGTGGGCGTCTTCGGCGCTGAGGCCATAGCGGGTTGTATCAACACGCATCGATAGCAGAGCCTCCCCTTGGGGTTTTTCGCGGAAGTCTAGCACCCGACCGGTGCCGTCCACTTTGATCAGCCCAAACCCAGAGGCAGCGGCTTCGTCCACCGGCAGCACCGAAAGGGTAATGTCTGCTTGGGTGTCGCGGTGGCGCTGGACAAACTGGCGATAGTCCATGCGGTAGAGGTGATCCCCTGAGAGGATTAGGTACTCGTCCACGTCCCAATCGGCTAACAGCCAGAGGTATTGGCGCACGGCATCGGCAGTGCCCTGGAACCAGTTGGGGTTTTCAGGGGTTTGCTGAGCCGCAAGGACTTCCACAAAACCATCGGTCAGCCCTGCAAAGGTGTAGGTGCGGGCAATATGACGGTTGAGGGAGGCAGAGTTAAATTGGGTCAGGACGTAAATGGTGTTGATTTCGGAATTGATGCAGTTACTGACGGGAATATCGATCAGGCGGTACTTTCCGGCCAGAGGAACGGCAGGCTTGGCACGGCGTTTGGTGAGGGGATAGAGGCGCGTTCCGGCACCGCCTCCAAGAATAATCGCCAAGACTCGTTTCATCAAAAACTCCATCTGAACGGCCACATCAACAGTGTACGCCGTGGTTGGCATTTGATCTCATCTGGCTGTGGTAGTCAGGTTTTGTTGACATACTCTCCGCTCTAAAGAGCAGGGATTCTTGTTCTTGGTTCTACGAGCGCACTTACCATGTTAGGTTGCCCTTCCATAGCAGCGGTACATCTCTCCCCAAGCGTTCCCTCTTGCGAGGCGGTTCCCTTATGCCCTAAGGTACCGTTTTGCCATTCCATCCCCAAGATGCTTAGCCCCTTTTTCAAGATATTCAGAGCCGCGTTCTGGTCTCTGTCTAACTCAACCCCGCACTTAGGACAACTATGAGTTCTAGTGGATAGGGTTTTCACGACCCTATGCCCACAGTTACTACAGTCCTGCGTGGTGTACTGCGGCGGTACGCTGACTACTGCCTTGTCCCATACCTTACCGTAGTAGTCTAGCCAAGCAGTGAATTGAGACCAGCCAGCATCATGGATGGATTTGGCAAGATGATGATTCTTGACTAGGTTCTTCACCTGCAAGTCCTCATACACCACGACATCGTTAGATGCCACTACGCACCGAGCAAGCTTGATTGCCCAGTCTTTACGTTGGCGTTGAACTTTCAGATGTACTTTGCCTAGTCGTTTCCTTTGCTTGTGATAATTCTTGGATTGAGGTTTCGCCCCTTTCTTGAACTTCCGACTTAATCTGCGTTGATGTTGCTTTAACCTCCGTTCACTACGTCTTAAAAACTTAGGACAATCGACCGTGTTTCCGTTCTGGTCGGTGTAGAAGTGTTTTAACCCCAAGTCAATACCGATGACATTGCCTGTGTACTCTCCCTGCTCTTTGCGCTCCACATCCAAGCAGAATTGAGCATAGTACCCATCTGCTCTGCGTACCACTCGCACTCGGTTGATTTTAGAGTTGAGGATATACTGTCTTGCCTCCCCATTGCAGTACAGAGCAAAAGTACCAGCACTGAA